>CAVJBW010000194.1:0-3309 GCA_963647625.1 Lachnospiraceae bacterium | reverse complement strand
GCTCAGACACATCGCTTGCCACCTGTTGTATGGTCATGTCTTTGTAATAATCTGTCAAAGTAGACATGGAACTATCTTCCTCTTCCTCGGCTTTTGGAATGGTCTTTTCCATTCCTTTGTAAATCTGCTCTAGAAAATATGCCTCGAACTGTTTGCATACATCCATAAGCTCCTGGGAAGAAGCAGTGGAATAATCGGTATTCGTAAGGTCTTTTTCCAAGGAACTTGCCTTGCTTGTAGCATCTGTCGCCTGGCTCGAATAAAGGCTATTTAAAGAATCTATAGAAATGCTCATCTATACTGCCTCCCTATCGTTTTAGCTCATTGGCCGTGTTCATCATATCATCCGCCGTCTGAATGGCTTTTGAGTTCAATTCATAGGCTCTTTGGGCCACGATCAAATCTACCATTTCATCTGCCACTTGCACATTGGAGCCTTCTAGATATCCCACATATATCTTGCTTGTGGTAAGGCCGTTGGTGGTGGCTTCATTCATGGCAGTTCCTGATGCTGCTGTTGCAGAATACAGATTATCTTCTAATTTTTCAAGACCTGTAGGATTGTTAAACTGATAAAGTCCAAAATATCTGGTTACTGTATTTCCTGCTGCATTGGTATAGGAGATTGATCCGTCCTGGCCAAAGGTTACATTTTCCGTAGAGACACCATCTGGAATCGTAATGCTTCTTCCATTGGAATCTAAGACCGGATAACCATCTGCTGTAGACAAGACCATGCCATTTGATCCTACAGACCAGGTAAAATCACCATCTCTTGTATAGTATACTTCTCCATCATATCCTCTCACTTGAAAGAATCCATTGCCGCTAATACCGAAGGCAGTTGCACTTTCTGAGGCAATCATGGCCCCTTGGGTAAACATGGCATTAATGGATGCCGTTCTCGCTCCTAGGCCTACCTGGGCTCCGGTTGGTTTATTTTCTCCATTTGCAGATGTGGTTTCCGTCTGAATGGTTTGATATAGCAGAGATTTGAATTCTGCTCTTTGGGTCTTGTATCCATTGGTATTTACATTTGCAATATTATTCGCAATGGTATCTACATTTGTTTGCTGGGCAATCATCCCTGATGCCGCAGTCCAAAGTGATCTCATCATACTAGATTACCTCCTAGATCTTGCCTACTTCATTGACTGCTTTTTCCACCATTCCATCAATAGTCTGAATGGCTTTTTGGTTGGATTCATAAGCTCTTTGAATGGTGATCATCTCTACCATCTCCGATACCGTCTCTACATTGGATTGTTCTACACTTCCCTGCTCTACGCTAGCCTCTGAAGCAATGATTTCGCCACCGTCTAGCAGGTTGTACATATTTTCCCCGTAGCGTTCTAGATAATCATAATCGGCTACATCAACCACACCAATCTGGGCAACCAATTGATCATTTTGATAGATATTTCCATACTTATCAATTGAGATTTCCTGCGCCGGATCAACCTGGATATAGCTGGCCTGTCCACCTCTTGAATTCATAGCTCCGCTACGATTGAGCACGTAGTCACCATCTGCCGTCACCAAATATCCATCTGTGGTCAGTTTGAACTGTCCATCTCTGGTATACTTAATGCTGCTTTCTCCGTCTTTTCCTGTAAATTCAATGGCAAAGAATCCATTTCCTGCTAGAGCCACATCGGTGGAATTGTCCGTTACCTTAAAAGAGCCTTGGGAATAATCAACATAATTCTCGCCAATCTTCACACCGGCGTTGATATACCCTAGGCCATCTGCATAATTCACAGTGGTTTTATCCTTGATCTTATACGCCAGTTCCTGTTTGAAGGGATGCACGGTTGTGCCTTCTTTTTTGTAGCCTGCCGTATTGGCATTGGCCAAATTGTTCGATACGACATCCAGTCGATTTTGCTCGTTCAACATCCCTGTCCACGCTGTATATAAGCCTTTTACCATCTGTAAATCTCCTTCTTGGATGTATTCTTTTGATAAAGGTTCTTTTTACCAAATATATTATCGGTACTTTCACTTGTTATCTTTAGCTTCTTCTAATTGAAGTTACTATATTCCCATATATTGTTTCACACTTTCTCTTTCTCGTCAAGATATTGTGCTATCAACTTTATTTCAAACAAAAAGCGCCCCAAGAAAATCTTTCTTGGGGCGTATTTCTAATCATCAATCCTATGGAATCTATAAGTCTTCTAGCTAACTTAAAGGAGCATCCAATAAGCACTCACCTAGATCTTAGATTTCGTCTCTATGACCTGCCAAAAATTCCACATACTTGCCAGTACCAATAGCAACGCAGCTCAGTGGATCGTCTGCTGTCACCGTATTGATTCCAGTCTTTGCTTCAATCAAATCTTCCAAACCACGAAGGAGAGCTCCTCCTCCTGTAAGAACGATTCCACGATCTGCTACGTCAGCAGCAAGTTCTGGTGGAGTCTTTTCAAGGACGCTATGAACAGCCTCTACAATCTGCAACGTTGGCTCTCTTAATGCTTCTTCGGTCTCTTCTGAACTTACAGTTACCGTCTTTGGCAGACCAGTTACCAGGTTACGACCTCTTACGTCCATGGTCATAGGCTCTGCCAATGGATAGCAAGTTCCTACCTTAATCTTCACATCTTCTGCAGTTCTTTCTCCGATCAGAAGGTTGTGTTTCTTTCTCATAAAACGAACGATGGCTTCATCAAAGTCATCTCCTGCAATCTTGATTGAGGTACTTACTACAGTTCCTCCCAAAGAGATTACAGCAATATCTGCAGTTCCACCACCGATATCCACGATCATATTTCCACATGGCTTTGAAATATCAATTCCTGCTCCAATAGCAGCAGCAACTGGCTCTTCAATAATTGCCACTTCTCTAGCTCCAGCCTGGAAAGTAGCATCCTCTACTGCCTTCTTCTCTACTTCTGTTACCTGAGATGGTACGCATACACTGATTCGTGGCTTACGGAAACTCTTCTTACCCATGGCTTTTTGAATGAAATACTTGAGCATCTTTTCTGTTACTGTATAATCTGAGATGACACCCTGACGCAGTGGTCTTACGGCAACAATATTTCCTGGAGTTCTTCCAAGCATCAAGCGTGCTTCTTCTCCAATTGCTTTAATCTTGTTCGTATCGCGGTCAAATGCAACAACAGAAGGCTCCTTTAATGCTACGCCTTTTCCCTTTACATATACCAAGATACTCGCTGTACCCAAATCGATACCAATGTCTGTTGAAACCATCTTGTTTCCCCTTTCTTCCATCTCTTATTCAAAAACGAACTGCATTAAATGATGCAGTTTCGCCTAATTTACATATTAATACGAATCTAT
>CAVJBW010000193.1:0-3347 GCA_963647625.1 Lachnospiraceae bacterium | reverse complement strand
AAAATACGCAAAAAAAGAAGATATGCACGTTTGTGTCATATCTTCTTAAATATCCTTATCCCGTCACATTTCTATCAGGAAAGCTTGCTTTATTAAAATCATACTTTTAAACTGCGTATTATTGCTAATTGGTTCATCTGTATCAATAACAATATCCGCATTAAATCCTGTTACCTTAAGCGGAACATAAACATCATATACAGTTCCTGCTTTTACGCTCATTGCTGGGCTAGCACCAAACAACATTGTCGCCGTTACAGCCAGTACCATAGCTGAACGAAACATCTTCTTTACAACTTTTGATTTGGCCTGTGTAATCATCTGTCCATCTTTTTCCTGCCATGTCTTGCAGACAGCATTTCTTTTAGCTTTCCCAAAGCAGTCCTTACTCCAACTGTCAGAAAAGCAATCAGCCCACAAAACATACACAAAAATCCACTTGGCAACAGGAAGAAATTCTCATGTAGAAAACCTTCCGAATCCACATACTCGACTGACAAGGCTTTGATTATCAGAAGCAATATACCAAGTAAAAGCAAGGCAGCACCGATTGCCGATGTAACCATATTGAATCTGGATCTGCGCACCTCACTGCCATCCCTTATGACCTTTTTGGTCATATTATTCATTGCCTGGTCTCCTTTGATAAGTTTATCTAGAGAGATATCAAACAGCTCTGACATCTGGATCAGCATGCCTATATCAGGCAAATTCTTGTCGTTCTCCCAGTTAGATACCGCCTGCCTGCTGACGTGAAGTTTCTGTGCGAACTGCTCCTGAGTCAGATTCTCATTCTCTCTGATCAGTTTTATCTGTGCTCCAAAATTCATCTCTTTTTTTACCTCCGTGGTTTCATTATGCAAAACCAGCAGAACTTTTTCAAGAAAGCAGTGCTTGCATGCCGAAATTTCCTATTATACAAAAAAGATTCCCAACCACCGTAAACAATCCCTTAAGTGGTGGGAATCTCATTGTATTACTTCTTATCCGCAAATATCTCATCTAGCACCTTGGCAATGGCCTCCATGCTGATTGGCTTGATGATATGTCCGTTCATACCTGCATCAAATGCCTTCTTCCTGTCTTCATCAAAAGCATTGGCTGTCATGGCAACGATTGGTATATTTGCCTTCGTATTGTCTGGCAAGGTCCGGATCTCTCTAGTGGCGGTATAGCCATCCATCTTTGGCATCTGGATATCCATAAGGATCAGGTCATATTTATCTGCCGGTTGCTGGTTAATGATTGATACCGCAATATCTCCATCCTCTGCGCAGTCGATGGTCATGCCGGTTTCTTCTAGAATGGCTGTGGCAATCTCACGATTCAGGGCATTATCCTCTACCAATAGAACCTGCTTACCGCTGTAATCATAAGTCTCCTTATTCTCTTTCTTGCAAGCACCCTTTGCTTCTGGATGTGTCAGTACCGCTCTAAGCTCTGACATGAAGATTGGCTTAGATACAAAGGCTGTAACTCCTGCCTCTCTAGCTTCTTTTTCAAAGTCCGTCCAATCATAGGCTGTAAGAACAATGATCGGTACATCTTCACTGATGACCTTTCTGATTCGTCGAACCGTCTCGATTCCATTCATATCCGGCATGAGATAGTCAATAATATAGACCTTGTATTCGTCCTTTCTTTCCGCTGCATCCTGTGCACGGACAACGGCCTCCTTTCCAGAGGTTGTCCAATCCGGACGCATCTCGATATCATAGAGCATCTTGCTGACGCTTCTGCAAGTATCCATATCATCGTCAACAATTAATGCTCTTGCTCCAAGAAGTGCCGGAATCGGCAGATACCTAACCGGTGCATCGGCAAGGCGAAGATTCAAGGTAACCGTGAATCGGCTGCCCTTGCCCTCCTGGCTTTCTACCTTTATCTCGCCACCCATCATATCCACGATATTCTTGGTGATAGCCATGCCAAGGCCTGTTCCTTGAATTCCACTCACAGTGGAACTACGCTCCCTTGTAAAAGTTTCAAAGATATGTCCGATGAACTCCTCGGACATACCAATGCCGGTATCCTTCACAGAAAACTCGTAGGTTGTATATTGCTTCAGACTGCAAGGCTTCTCCATCAAATGGATAATAATATCACCGCCAGGCTGAGTAAATTTAATGGCATTGCCGACAATATTTAACAGTACCTGATTGAGACGTAATTTATCTGTCAGCACATCCTCATGCACTACATCCTGGGTATCGATGAAGAGGTTCTGGTTTTTGGCATTTACCTGTCCTTGAATCATGGTTCTAAGGTCATGTAAGAGATCCGGTATATGTACTGCCTTCTCCTCTAGCTTGACAGTACCACTCTCGATACGACTCATGTCTAGGATATCATTGATCAGACTCAAAAGATGCGTACTAGAAGTACTGATTTTACTGAGATAATCCTGTACCTGGTCTTCATTCTTAATATGGGTCTGAGCAAGTGCAGTAAAACCAACGATGGCATTCATCGGAGTACGGATATCGTGAGACATACTGTTTAAGAAGGTCGTCTTTGCTTTGTTGGCCTGCTGAGCCATTGCCAAAGCATGAGATAGCTGTTCATTTTGTCTTTCCTGTTTTTCTATAACTTCATGCACATCTCGAAAGCCCATGACAATATAGACTTTTCCTTCGTCTGTTGTGAATTTTGCAGTATTTACCTGCCAATGCCGTCTTTCCCCTTGCCAAATTCGATCATAATACTGCGAATAAATGCCTACATCTGGTGTCTCTGAAATGAGATTTTCCAGCTTTGAGTGTAATAAAAGCTCTTGTTGATTCTCCTGTGCAACAAATTTTTCCACATACACGCTCATGGCTTCATCGTATTTTTCATGATCCATTACCTGGTAAAAAACACTCTTTGTAATATCATTTTCTGCCGTTTTGAAAACGCTCCAGTTGCCTGATGTGCAATCGATAAGATACAAGGTAACATATTCATTACTAAGGGACTGAATAATTCCCAATTGATTCTTCAATAGTTCTTGCTGCTTTAGCTCCTTGTTCTTCTCTTCCGTAACATCTCGATTAGCAAGCAAAATCATATCCACCTTGCCATTCGCGTCATACCTTTGCGGCACAATAAGATACTGCATCCAGCTTCCGTCGGTTTTTTGGAAGCTATAGGTCAAAGACTCCTGCCCTTTCAGTCGGTCGGCAATGGTGTCTAAATCTATAAACTCCATAGCACCTTCACAATATGGCTCAGCAACATATCTCTTGATATATTCTTGTTTTTGTGCCAGGCTCAAGGCACCCATTTTCTGGCCATTATACTCTGATGCAGAAGCCTTGACGGCTTCGATTTCATGTGTGTCCAGATATGCTATATAAATGGAAGAA
>CAVJBW010000192.1:0-3393 GCA_963647625.1 Lachnospiraceae bacterium | reverse complement strand
GATAAAAAACCTGCCACTTGGCTTTACTAAAGTCAAGTGACAGGTTTGATATAATTCTACATTATTATTTATAGTAAGATCTTATTCTGCTGAAGTCTCATATGCTTCATATTCATCACTTACTGTTACATTGAAATTCTTGCAATTGTCTGCATTATATTTCTTAACAACATTAGGAGATGTCTGAACTTCCATGGTAGATACATCGGCTCCATTTACAAGAATCTCATAAGCCATTTCACCAGTCTGATATCCTAGGTCATAATAGCTGATGGAAAGTGTTGCAACTGCGCATGTGCTTTCCAATCCATTTTCCCAACCTACGATTGCAGGAGTATTGGCTGGTGTTGCAACGCTAGAAATTGTTTCCATACAAGAAGCTGCTGTATTGTCTGTAGGAATATAGAGAACGTCGCTGCCATCGCATGCGGTCTGTGTTGTAGAAGCCACATCATTGGTATCTGAGAAGGTATAGCTTTCTACCTTATATCCAAGATCGGTCAGGTACTTTGTCATGTTGTCTGCCTGATATACTGAGTTCGGTTCTGCAGAGCAATATAAGATACCTACAGTCTTAGCATCTGGGAATAATTCCTTTACCAAATCAGCCTGCTGATCAAGTGGTGGCAAATCACTTGTTCCTGATACATTATTTCCTACAACACCGGTCCAATCCTCAATTCCTAAGGCTGTAGCATAGTCTGTTACAGAAGTTCCAAGTACAGGAATCGAATCAGTTGCTGCAGAAGAAGCCTGCAAAGCAGCTGTTGCATTCGCCATAATCAAATCTACACCATCAGAAACAAATTGATTCGCAATGGTAGAGCAAGTTGCTGAGTCACCTGATGCATTCTGCAAATCAAAGGTTACATGATCTTCTCCAAGCTTCTCTGTCAAAGCTGCTTCGAATCCTTCTGTTGCTGCATCAAGTGCATCATGTTGTACCAATTGGCAGATTCCAATATGATATACCTGATCAGAAGCTGCTGCATCGCTAGATGCATTACCTGCATCAGAAGTTGTTGATGTGTCTGATGAGCCACAACCTGCAAGCATTGCTACTGCAAGTCCGGCGCAAAGAATTGTTGATAATAATTTCTTTTTCATAGTTTTCCTCCAAAAATATACTATGTTAATTTTAAATGGAAAAATAAGGGATTACAAGCCTATAATAGCAATGATATAATAAGAAAAACTTATACTATAGCATTATTCGAAGAATTCTTTTGGATTTTTTCGGATGTACTATTTGTTTCCATTATAATATAGGAGGTTCGTATGACTTTAAATCAATTAAAATATTTCATAGCAGTTGCGCAGTCCCATAGCTTTACTAAGGCGGCTCAACAATTCTACCTATCTCAGACAGCAATTACGCAACAGATCAAGGCATTAGAAGAAATCGTAGGCACTCAGCTCATCGACCGCAACAAAAGACCGATCCTGTTAACTCCAGCCGGCAGCGTCTTTCTTACCGAAGCACATTCTATGGTAAAGCAGATGGAACAGGCGATCAACATCGCCCACAATGCTGCTAGCGGACAGCATGGCAACCTAAAGATCGGCTATACCAAAGGATATGAACGAAGTAACCTCTCTAACCTGCTATGCAATTTTAGGCGTCAATATCCAAACATCTTCATTAGCTGTTATCGTAGTACAACAGACCAATTAGCCTCTCAGCTTGCAAGTGGACAGCTAGATTTGATTTATACTTGGGATTCTACCAACCTACAGCAAAATGATGACATTTCCTACCGTAGCATAGAGGATGTTCCATTGGTAGTTGCCCTCTACCCTTCCCACAGACTTTCTAGCAAAAGTAAGCTTTCTAGAAAAGACCTAAAAGGGGAGAACTTTTTGTATATGTCTCCCTCAGAAGCTTCCAATTCCTATGGTGACGCTCATTTTATGTCTTTATACGAAGCAGCAGGCTTTCAGCCTAATATTATCTTTCGCTCCACCAATGCTGAAAGCATTTTGATTATGGTAGCCTCAGAGCAAGGTATCTCAATCCTTCCTGATTACTGTACCAAAAAGCTTACAAATGCCGAAAATCTCCACTTCATCCCCCTAAAAGGTGATGGTGAATTTGAACGAATCGATGCTTTGTGGAAATCAGACAACCATAATCCTGCACTGCATCAGTATTTACAGTATCTTGAGAGATAGATTCTGTAATTGTCTAAGCATAATAACTCATAAAAATAAGTTGTCTATCATTAAGTATTTCTTAATCTTATGTTAAATTATTAGCTCTTTACTTATGTATAGGCCTGTACTAGAATAACATTGAAATAAGAATGAATGAAAAAAGGAGGGCAAATACCATGAGAATGATGAATATTGGAATGAAGAGATTTGCTGATTATAATCAATCAATGATTGAAGAGAAAAAGATGTTAGACTTTGAGGAAAGCATGCGCGAAATCAAAAGTCATGTAACAGCCAAGAAATGTTTAAATGAAACTGCCACTGTATATCGAATTCCAGTGGTTCAGTTCTAGTAAAAGATTACAACGTAGCTCAATTTTTAAAACAGAATCCTGCTTGCAGGATTCTCCGCCTACGGCGGGGTCGCTTTAGCGACACACTTCCTATCAGAAAAAAACTTCCACCTGGCACTAGGTCAGGTGGAAGTTTTTTTTAGTGAGTACATACTACGATAACAATGCATATGACCAAAAAGGCTAATACAATCCCTCCGAAAATACGTCTTTTTGTATGCACTTTTTGTTTTTCAGCCTCTTTTAGTGAGCTCATCAAATCTTCCTTGTACTTCTCATATTCCTGATCTGATACTGTATATCCTGCTTTTTTAGCTACTGCAGCCATAACGGCTGTTTCTAAGACCTCATCTGTTGCTTCATTTACCAAAGTTGTCGAATCAGAGTCTGTGGTAACATTAAGCAAGCCAACTTCCTCTTGTATATCATTTTCCGCAATTTCAATAGTTTCCTTATCAATAACGATTTCTGAATCCACATTATTTTCAAATTCTTCCACAATACTACTTGTCTCGCTTCCAAGTTCTGTAAAAGAATTCGCATCACTTGCCTGACCATTTACCGAAAAAGCACCAAGGGCTACTACCGCACATAAAGTTATAATAGAAATCATTCTTTTTTTCACAACACAACTTTTTTATATCTTTACTATTTTCAAATTACTAAAGTAAAAACATCTTCCATATCTATCTTCATTTTCTAACTCATCCCTTATTGCTCATTTGCAAATCCAATGCTATAGCCATATTGATTGCTCACTGGAAATTCTTCTAACTGATCTTTCGTCATGGTAGCAAAAAGGCAGCTTTTCTCATCAATACCACCTAAGTCGCTATCCTTTTTTACTAGCTCAACATCAATTCCACAATCTTTAAGTCTTTCTTTT
>CAVJBW010000191.1:0-3411 GCA_963647625.1 Lachnospiraceae bacterium | reverse complement strand
TTCTTCCTTAGAAAATAAGGAGATTCCAATTCTAAAAAAGAGGCTGATTAGTTCTGTGAGTTTGCTTCTTCCTTTGATGTATGTTTCTATGGGACATATGATGTGGAACTGGCCACTGCCAGAAGTCATGGCCGGCAATCACCTAGCCATGGGCCTCTATCAGCTCCTGCTTACCACCATGATCATGGTAATTAATCAAAAGTTCTTTATCAGCGGCTTTCGTGCACTCTTTCGCCGAAGTCCGAATATGGATACCTTGGTTTCTTTGGGTGCCACAGCTTCTTATGGCTATAGCCTCTATGCCCTTTTTGCCATGAGCAGCGCTTATCTCAATCAAGATCATGACCTGATTATGAAATATATGGATTCTTTCTATTTTGAATCTGCTGCTATGATCTTAACCTTAATTACCATAGGCAAATTCCTAGAGGCCATTTCCAAAGGTCGCACCACAGATGCCTTAAAGGGATTAATGGACCTCGCCCCAAAAAGTGCTACCCTTATCCTAGATGGCGTCGAAACCATGGTTCCTATCGAGCAGGTAAAGATCGGAGATCTCTTTTTAGTCAAAGCAGGCGAATCGATTCCCGTAGATGGCGAAGTCGTAGAAGGCTCCGGCTCCGTAGATGAGTCCATGCTTTCCGGAGAATCCTTGCCTGTAGACAAGGCAGCAAAAAGCTGTGTCAGTAGTGGAACCATCCTCAAAAATGGCTATCTCACCTGCCAGGCAAGTCGCATCGGTGAGGATACCACCTTGTCGCAAATCATTAGCCTGGTTAGTGATGCTGCTGCCTCTAAGGCCCCTATTGCAAGGGTGGCCGATCGGGTATCCGGAATCTTTGTTCCAAGTGTGATTACCATTGCTATTGTCACCTTTGTCATCTGGCTTTTGGTGGGAGCTGAATTTTCCTTTGCTCTTGCAAGAGCCATCTCGGTCCTTGTTATTAGCTGCCCTTGTGCCTTAGGCTTAGCCACCCCTGTGGCCATCATGGTAGGAAATGGCCTTGGTGCCAAAAATGGAATCCTATTTAAGACGGCATCTAGCCTAGAAGCTACCGGAAAGACCCAGATCATTGTCCTAGACAAGACCGGAACCATTACCCAAGGAAAGCCTCAGGTAACTGATTATCTCTTAGCTTCTGGCATCTCCAAAGAAGAGTTGTTTTCCACGGCTGCCCTCCTAGAGAGCAAAAGTGAGCATCCCTTTGCCAAGGCCATCCTATCCTACGAGGAGCTTCCTTCTTATGAATCAGACAAGCTCTCCGGCTATGAGACTCTCTCTGGCAATGGCATCAAGGCAAAGATTCAAGGCCAGATGTGTTATGGTGGAAATCTAGACCTGATCCAAGACCATGTTACAGTTCCTCAAGAGTTGCTTGCCAAGGCTGATGAATATTCAAGTCTAGGCAAGACGGCCCTGTACTTTGCTCGGGAGAATCAGCTACTAGGTATTATCTTTGTGGCAGATGTGATTCGAGATACTTCCCTAGAGGCCGTTGGCCAGCTAAAGAAGATGGGTATGCAGGTAATTATGCTTACAGGAGATCAAGACTTGACGGCCCAAGCCATTGGAAAGGCCGCAGGAATCGACCATGTCATCTCCCAGGTAAAGCCGCAAGAGAAAGAAAGTATCATTGGCTCCCTAAAAGAGATTGGGCAGGTCATGATGGTAGGCGATGGAATCAATGATGCCCCTGCCTTAACCTGCGCCCACACAGGAACTGCCATTGGAGCCGGAAGTGATATTGCCATAGACGCTGCCAATATTGTCCTAATGAAGAACCAGCTCTCAGATGTAGCCGGTGCGATTCGCTTGAGCAGGCAAGTCCTGCGAAATATTCGCCAGAATCTTTTTTGGGCATTTTTCTATAATGTGATCGGAATCCCCGTTGCTGCCGGCTGCTACTATGCTGCCTTTGGACTCACTTTAAATCCTATGATTGGGGCTACCTGCATGAGCCTTTCTAGTGTATGCGTGGTATCTAATGCTTTGAGGCTCAACCTCACTAGAATCTACGATGCTAGACATGATGAACGCTATTTAAAGCTCTCCTTGAAGGAAGAAGCTCAAAATAAACTGATTCAAATGATTCGCACTTACAGCGAATCTAGAAAGAAAAAGGAGGATATTACCATGACAAAAACCATGAATATTGAAGGAATGATGTGCCCACATTGTGAAGGCCGAGTAAGAGATGCCTTAAATGGCATTGAGGGCGTAAGCGCCACCGTAAGCCACGAAGCTGGCACTGCTATCTTGGAACTTAGCAGCGACGTTGATGAGCAGGTACTTACCAAAGCCGTTACCGATGCCGGATATAGCGTCACATCCATTCAGTAATGTTACACAAACAAGAAAAGAGGAAGGCCTCATGAAAAATGAGTTCCTTCCTCTTTTCCTTTGCTATAGGAGTTGTAGCTAAGATTTTACGTGCTAGATGCTACTTTACACGTTTGGTCTTTAAGACCTTTTTATAGTATTTGATTGATTTTTTTGGTACATGATAGGTTGCCTTTTTATAGCTTCCTGCAAAAGCTTTTTTATTAATGGAAGCTTTCTTGGCATGAATGGTAATATTTTTCAGCTTAGTACAATGACCAAAAGCATACTTTCCAACGGTTTTAATGGTAGAAGGAAGTGCTACTTTCTTCAGATTCTTATTTCCATTAAAGGCCTTGCTGGCCACTCTTGTTACCTTATAAGTCTTCTTATTGATCTTGACCTTAGAAGGAATGGTCACCGTCTTTTTCGTTTTGCTTGTAGCTCCTACTACCTTTACTTCTCTCGAAGATGCCTTGTCAGACGTAATCTTATACTTCAGACCTTGAATCGTTACGGTAGAAGATTTGGTCTTCTTATCACTAACAACAACCTTGCAGAAAGTGACAGATCCATAGTTATCTACTCCGATAATATAGGCAGTTCCAGGTCCTACGGCATGAAGAACTCCTGCATTTCCTATTTCTACTACAGAATAATCGGTACAGATATATCGATTGTCATCATAGTAAAATCCTTTTTCTGGATAATAGGTAATTGGAATCTGCTTGTACTGACCTGTGGTCATGCTAAACTGGTCCGTCGTAAATTCTTCTTGGGATTCCTCTTGTACTTCCTCGGTCTGTGCCTCTGTGAGTCTCGTTACCTTACAGGTGCTCTTGATTCCATTTTGGGTGGTTGCCGTCACGGTTACAGTTCCACATCCATCAAAGGTTAGGATGCCATCTTCCACCGTGGCAAGGTCTTTCTTATCTACACTGTAGGTAACAGTAGAATCTGTTGCCTCAAATGGTGTCACCTGGCAGTTTAGAGTCATCTCTTCGCTATAATATGGAAGATAATAATGCTTTCTTGAGAAATATACCTTGTTTGGATATACCACTTCACTTGCCTTAACATACTCGGCAGTC
>CAVJBW010000190.1:0-3417 GCA_963647625.1 Lachnospiraceae bacterium | reverse complement strand
CTCTTATCCTTATATATTTTTTATTTTTTCCCATAGGTATAGCTTACCAGCTCGTCTATAGATTTGTTTTCTTCGTAATTGAGTTCCTGCTTAAACTCTTCAAACTTCTTTTCTTTGAGTTTTTCGTGAGTTTTTCTCTCTAGCATGACATGATTCAGCTTTTCTCTTGCTTGCTCTACCATATCACTTGCACGTTTAATCGCAACTTTTTGCGTCTCGATAGCATAGTCCATAGCCTGCATGGCTCTCTGATTTTCCTTGATAGCTCGAAGGTCTATTTGATTTTTTATTAAATTCTTCCCTTCTAGTTCATATAGCTTTCTTCTAGATTGAAATGCTTTTAATTTTTCTTCTTCTCGCATTAGGGTAGCATTGGCCATAGAAAATTCAGACTTAGCCTGGCTTTCCAATTTGTATTTAATATCTAAGATATTTTGCAATTTGTATGTAAATTTTGCCATATCCTAATCTCACTTCTATGCTTCAAAGCACTTTTCAAGTAACTCAATTTCATTTTCAAATTGAAATTTTTCATCCGTCATTTGCCTTAAAAAATCATTTACATTTGCGATATGATCAATGGAATAATCGATTTCTTTGTTGGTCCCTTTACGATAAGCCCCAATATTAATTAAATCTTCAGCCTCATTGTAAGTAGCAAGCACATTTCGCATCTGTCCAGCTATCTTTTTGTGCTGCGCCGTGGCTACTTGAGACATACATCTTGAAATGCTTTGTAACACATCAATTGCTGGATAATGATTCTTTTGAGCCAATCTTCTAGACAGGACAATATGTCCATCTAAAATACTACGGGCTGTGTCTGTAATTGGTTCATTAAAATCATCTCCGTCTACCAATACCGTATAAAGCCCTGTAATAGAACCTACGTCAGAATTGCCTGCACGTTCAAGCAATTTAGGCATTTCCGAATATACACTTGGTGGATATCCTCTCGTTACCGGTGGTTCTCCACTAGCAAGTCCAATCTCTCTTTGGGCCATAGAAAATCGTGTCAAGGAGTCCATCATCAGTAAGACATCTTTTCCTTGATCTCTAAAATATTCCGCAATGGCGGTTGCAGTTTTTGCTGCTTTATTACGAATCAAAGCTGGCTTATCGGAGGTTGCAACCACTACAACGGATCGCTTCATTCCTTCTTCTCCAAGATCTCTTTCAATAAATTCTCGAACTTCACGGCCACGCTCACCAATCAAAGCGATTACATTAATATCAGCTTTTGTATTTCTAGCAAACATCCCGAGGAGGGTACTTTTTCCCACGCCGGAACCTGCAAAAATCCCAATTCTTTGGCCTTTTCCAATGGTAATCAAGCCATCAACAGCTTTCACTCCCAGCGGGAGTATTTCTGTAATAATTTCTCTAGTCAAGGGGTCTGGTGGTGGAGATTCCACCGGATAATGATAAGGGGTATCAAGGACTTGATTGTCGATACATCTTCCAATGCCATCTAAGGTATGACCTAGCACTGCCGGTCCTACGCTTACTTCTAGGGAATGGCCAAGATTTTCAACCTTGCATCCCACTCCTAAGCCTTCCACATTATCAAATGGCATCAACAAAAGATGCTTATCTGCAAAGCCTACAACCTCAGCAATCACATAAGCATCTCGATTGGCGTCTATAATAATTTTACATAAATCATTAAGACTTGCACTTGGTCCCGCAGATTCAATCGTCAATCCTACAATCTTAACCACTCTTCCAAGACTGTTAAAATGAGGCCGTTCTGCTGCTTGCAAGTATTTATCCAGATGATAATTCAAATCCTTTTACTTCCTTCCTTTGCTCCTACCCATAAGCATCCGATCTTCTAACAGCACAAACTTCGAAGGTCTGCTATTAGATTTTCAAGCTGGACATCACTACCACACTCAAACACTCCATTGGCACACTCAATCACACATTGCATCCCATAAAGTGTTGGATCTGCAACGAAATCAATCGTCACTCCTTGCCCTACTCTTGCTTGAATTCCTTCTACCTGTGCTTGTAAAAACATAATATTATCCTGAGAGGTGCGAACAACAAAGTCTCGGCCACTTTCTATGTTCGACAAGGTATTTTGAATCAAATATAATAAAATATCTTTTTTTTCACCAAATTGCACATGAAAGACCTTGTCTACCACTCGTAAAATGACATCTAATAGCTGTGGTTCTAACTCTTTCAATTCCTTTTGGTAGTCTTCTTGAAGTTTGACTTTTTCAGCTTCTAATGCCTTTTTTTGTTCTTTCAGCTCTTCTTTTCCCTGCAAAAGTCCATCTTCGTATCCTAACTTTTTGCCTTCTGTGGCTGCTTCATCTAAGACATCCTTCGCTTGCATTTGGGCATTTTCTAGAATTGCATCTGCCTTTTTTTGTGCTTCTAATAGGATCGCATCTGCCTTTTTTTGTAAGGCTTCAAAGTCAATTTCAGGTTCTTTTTCTTGAACTTCAACTTCCTGGGCAAAGATTCCTTCTACAAATTCTTCGTCAGAATTTTCCGGCAAAATTCCTAATGCAATCTGCGATTTTCGTTCTTTTTCCTGTCTTTCCTTGATCTTTTGCTCAAATACATCGTTGGAATTAATAATTCTTTTGGTAGCACTATTAGGAAACAGATTTCCACCCGAATAAAAATTAGACAATGATCTCGTCACCTCCACCTCTGGAGATTACAATTTCTGCAGAGTCTTCAAGCTTTCTGATAATATTTACAATCTTTTGCTGTGCTTCTTCTACATCTTTCATACGAACAGGTCCCATGAATTCCATATCTTCCTGAATCATTGCTGCTAGACGTTTTGAAAGGTTCTTAAAGATTGCTGCTTGTACTTCTTCATTTGCACCCTTAAGGGCAACACCAAGGTCATTATTTTCAACCTCACGAAGTACACGTTGAATAGCTCTGTCATCCAAAAGCAAAATATCTTCAAATACAAACATTTTCTTTCTGATTTCATCTGCCAATTCAGGTTCTTCGATTTCAAGAGATTCCATAATATGTTTTTCTGTTCCTCGGTCAACAGAATTCAAGATTTCTACGATTGCATCCACACCTCCAGCAATCGTATAATCCTGATTAATCAAGGATGATAACTTGCGTTCTAGCACATTTTCCACTTCCTTAATAACATCTGGAGAGGTACGATCCATCATTGCAATACGTTTTGCTACATCGGATTGCTTCTCAGGTGGAAGTGCTCCTACAATCATTGCCGCCTGGGATGCTGGCAAATAAGACAAAATCATAGCAATCGTCTGAGGATGTTCATCTTGTATAAAGTTAAGAATCTGAGCGGCATCTGTCTTACGAATAAATTCAAATGGTCGCACTTGCAGAGAAGCTGTAAGCTTCAAGATAACATCCTGTGCCTTTTCTTCTCCTAACGCCTTCTCTAGTAGTTCCTTGGCA
>CAVJBW010000189.1:0-3442 GCA_963647625.1 Lachnospiraceae bacterium | reverse complement strand
GAGATAGGATTAGCAAATACAGATACAGTACCAGCGAAGATAATAGCTGGCATTGGAAGTTGCTTTAAGCCTGCAGGTACGTTAAGTACAGGTTCGCCTTTCATCTTAACAATTGCAAGGCAAGCGATTGCAAGTAATGCAGGAACTACTGTTCCAACGGTCTTCCAATATGTCCAGAATGCTCCAACAGATCCGCCAACATTTGCAAGAAGTGAAGGAAGAATAACCATAGCAATTACGATAATAAATACGACTGCTGCGAATTTTCCTCTAGCATCCAATGGTGGATATTTTTTCTTTAATGCTTCTGGATCAAAGTTCTTGAACTGAGTGGTATCTGGGTTCATTAAACGAATTGCAAGAAGAATTACAAAGTACATAACTACTGCAAATGGAATACCAACTGCAAGCCAGTCTGTATATGAAATTTCAATTCCAAGCTGCTGCTGTGCACTACCCATGATAATGTTAGGAAGAGCATGAGCGATTGGAGATGCAATTGAGTAAATTACGTTGGTTAATAATACACCAAGGAACATTGTGGTGTAGAATTTGTCACCTTTCTTGATGCCAATTTCTTCGCAAAGGGTACTAGCAATACCGATGAAGATAATAGCAAGTGACATGTTATCCATGAACATACCAATGATCAAAGATGCTGCAAAGAACATTGCCATAAACACATATGGTTTTCCTTGACAGAACTTCCTCGTTACGAAGAATATGGCAATCTTGTTAATAACTCCTGTATCACGCAAAGCTACATTTAACATATAGTAAGAAATAATTGTGATAACTACGAAATGACCCATAGATCCTGCCCAAACTTCATTGGCAGTCATAGCTTCGGTCATAACAAGCATTGCAAGTGCAAGTAATGAGGTCCAGTGTGAATTGGTGGTTAGCCACAAGTACAAGGTAGGTACCAAAATTGCGATAACACGAACACCAAGTACTGTAAGACCTCCGGTTGTTACATCTGCTTCAGCATCATATACTCCGTTTGCTGGTAATGCAAAGAACAAAATAATACCTAGAACAAGTGCGATAAGATAATGGATATACTCTTTATTTTTAGCCATTATGAGATCCCTCCTTAAATTTTTATTGTGAGGCATCTTCAATTATTTTCTAAGACAAAATATCAAAAATGCCTCTTATGAAAGCTTATCTTATATACTTTTTATGAAAACATATCCGGTAACCAATGTGCCGGGTCAACATCCATGAACTGTGAACGTTCAAAATGCTTCTTCAATGAGAATGGCATGGTGCAGTCAAAAATTGTCTTGCAAGACAGACCCTTGTCTGCTTCGTCACGAATCATTGGATTGTAAGATTTCTCTTGGGTATGATCTAGTGGATGACAACGAACTCCAGGAATAAAGATGGTATCAAGATCTCCTTGATAACGAGTATTCATTGCCCAAAGAACATCGCTTGAGTCAAATGGATCAACGTCTTCATCTACTAAGATTACATGCTTTAATTCATTAAATGCAGAGAATGCTAGTAAAGCAGCCTGGCGCTGACGACCTTCATCAGAAGGTGCACTCTTCTTAAACTGAAGAATAGCCATGTACTTACCGCCTCCTGCTGGATGAGCGTATACATTTAACAAACGTCCTGGCATTGCAGTTTCTACCATGTTAAGGATAGATGCTTCTGTAGGAAGTCCTGCCATATGTACGTGTTCTCCAGATGGTCCAATGGTAGATTCCATAATTGGATTCTTTCTTGTAGTAACTGCTGTTACCTTAATCAATGGAACCATTGGTGCAGGTCCTGTCTGTCCTGGGAATTCTGGCATTGCCTTTCCAGTATGTGAGAACTGATCTTCAGGAACTCTTTCCTTCGGCATCAAATAACCTTCAATAACATATTCTGCATTTGCAACACATGTCTCTGGAATTGTTAAGCATTGTGCCAATTCAACAGGTTCGCCACGAAGTGCTCCAGCTGCTGCTAACTCATTGTAGCCAAGTGGAGTTGTTGGTGGTTCAAATCCTGAAGCCAAGTAAATTGCTGGGTCAAGTCCAATACTGATAGAAATAGGCATTGGCTTATCCATTGCTTCATACTTCTCATAGAAAGCACCAATATGTCTAGCACCTGGTGTAATCCACATAGACAACTGATCCTTGCCCTGAAGGCAGAAACGATGAATCGTTACGTCTGTACAAGTAGGATCATCAGGATCTGTTGCTTTTGCTAATCCCATGGTGATATATGGACCAGCATCTTCTAATGTGTTGGTAGGAGCTGGTACGATCTTGCGAATATCAAAATCCGGATCCTCTACCTTGTATACTACTTCCTGACAAACTGGATTGGCTTCTTTGGTTATAACAGGTTCAATTGGATTTTGAACCGCATCTTTCATAAACCATCCCAATCTCTCTGGAGAAGTTCCCAACAAATGAGCTACTCTTGCACGGCTACATACTACACCGATCACACATCTAGCTCCTGGATGTCCCTTTAAATTGTTGAACATCATAGCTGGACCTTCTGGATTGGTTGGACGCATTACTGTTCCACCGGCACCGACATGGCGATATACTCCAGAAAGTTCACCCTTAGGATCAACTTCCACATCAGTTTCTACATACTGTCCTGGAATTGACTTAAGCAGTTCGATTGCTGAACGCAAATCATTAACTTTACTCATTGGTACGATTACCCCCTTCTTCTTTTTTGAAACTAACGAATCCTACTCACTCTTATCCCTTGAAATATGTGGTTAAAATCCTATAACTTTATGATTTTCAATATCAAAAAGTCCATATTCTATTGATAATACCTCTATCCGTAGTTTCACCTCGGTAATTGCTTACGGTTAAATTTTATTGTGTATACCACATATAGAGTCAACCAAAAAACTTTTGAATTGTTTACAAAATTTTTATATATCTTTGTGCGTTTCCTACTATACAGTTGTGGATATCCCCCTTATTTTTGTTACTTTATCACTATCGGCCATTGTGGAATGCTGCAATCTAGACAATTTCTGTATACCAATTGTATTTTGTGTATTTTTGATATTTTTAAATCTTATTTTTGTTCAGGAATTTTGATTTTGCAATGTTGACTATATTCTCACTATACAAAATAAGGTAAAATCATACTTTTAATTAGGTTATTTATGGGGAGATTTTTATTTAAGAGAGGTTGAAAAGATATGAATAACAAGGAGGACACTTGGCTATCCATCAGTGAAATGTCTAGTATTTGTCGCATCAGTAGGCAGAACTTAATCTACTACGACAAGCACGATGTCTTCAAGCCAGCCTATACGGACCAGAAAGGCTATCGCTTCTATTCCATTTATCAGGTCCCTTATCTTCGAGAGATTTGTACCCTTAAGGATAATGACTTTTCCCTAAAGGAAATTGTCGAAAACTTCCAGAATAGAACGGTTCATAATACTCAAGATTTACTT
>CAVJBW010000188.1:0-3465 GCA_963647625.1 Lachnospiraceae bacterium | reverse complement strand
GTTCATAAGCATAAGGAAGGCTCCTGATATCTTCAAACATCTGACTAAGGCCCAAGTAGCATGAAAAATCCCCCGTCAGCTCTTCTAATAATTTTCTTTGTCTTGGCAAGATCATTTCTTCTACGGTCTTGTTCTTGGAGAAAGTAAAGAGCAAGCAAATTCTTCCTTCATATAGAATGGGCTTACATTCTCCTAGATTATTTTGGGCCATTCTGGCAATATAAGCTAATGGCACTTTTTGTTCTTGTTCAAACTCTACGACGCCTAGTCCATATAGTCCTTTTAGATTCAGATCCTCTATCGTAGATAGACGCTCTTCTAACAGACCACTAGGAAGGGCCTGACCTTGCAGCAGAGAGGTAAGTAAACTTTCATACATCATCTGACCATAGCGATCATTTTCATAATCTCTTTTGAGACAATAGTTCATATTCTCTGCAAAGATTTCAAACAAGTTCACATATCCTCTTTGAGGACTTTCCTTTCCCATAAACACACAGGCATATCCTAGAAGTTTTTCCCTAGAATAAAAGCTATAGTAGATATTGTACTGCTCTGGATTCGATGCCGAGGGTGCCACGAGGGAAGTGGACTTATTGAGTTTCAAAAAGATATGACCTAAACCAATCTGGCGCATGGTATCCTTGGAAGTATAGCCTTTGGTTATGGTCTTATGAAAGTCCGTATCCTCACTGATATAGTGATGACTATAGCCTAGCACCCTAAAGCCGGCATCAAAGATAATCATGGGCCTGGCAATGATTTCTTCACTTAAATCAATGAGCTCTTGTGGTGGCTTGCCTTCTAAGGCCTCAATATGCATGATCTTATCCCAGCTAGCGATTTGACCAAAAGTATCAATCAATCGATTCAAGATTAGAGCCGGGCTCATTGCTCCTTCAATCACGATAAAAGTAGAAGCTACCTTCTTCATGGTCTGCTCCTTGATCTCATCTCCAACCACTAGAATGGTCATCTCACTGTCTTGGATGATGGGACTTTGCAACATTTCATCTGCTCTTCCGATATAGAGATTTTGCTTTGAAAAATTTTCTTCTTCTGCTACATAATATTTTACACCCGTAAAGCTTAAGTCATGATGGTTTCGTTTGCAGACTTTTGGTTTAAACTCTCTCAATTGATAAAGCAAGATATCTAATGAAATTTCCATGGTCCTTCTCCTAACTCAAATTACCACTGATAGGCTTCCATAAAGTTTAAATCTTCCGGAGAAAAAGGAACTCCTTTTGCACATTCTAGCTCATCTTTGGAGGTAATGCTTCGAATCACTTTGCAGGGATTACCCGCTGCAATAGACATTGGTGGAATATCCTTTGTTACCACACTTCCTGCCCCAATCACACTTCCTTGTCCTATGGTTACCCCTGGAAGGACAACAACATTGCCGCCGAGCCATACATCATCTTCGATTATTACTGCCTTGCCACATTCTAAGCTGCTTGCACGCGTCTTTGGATGCAAGGGATGACAAGCCGCATAGATCGAGGAGTTGGGTCCGATTAAGACATGATTGCCAATCTCAATAGGACCTGCATCTGACAAGGTAACATTTCCATTGATATAAGTGCTATGTCCAACACGAATCAAATATCCATAACTGCATCGAAAGGGTGCAATCACCACAGAGGACTCTCCAAATGATGCAAAAAATTCCCTTAACTTTTTCCCTTTTCCTTCCCAATCTCCCGGTGGCAGCTGGTTGTATTCATAGGTAAATTTCTCTGCATCAATGCGGTCTTGAGGCAAAGAATCCATTCTTGGCGAAAAGGGAAGTCCTTTCAGCATTTTTTCCTTATGAGTCATGTTCAATTCTCTCCTATTATAAGTATTGTCATAGTCTTATTTTAAGCAGTGATTCCTCTTGCCACTTGCTTTTTGATATATCTGGTAAGCAATCGTCCTGGCAAAATAGCAAGAAATGTCAGACCTTTTCTTGGGGATTCCTTCAAAAAGTTCTTATTTCCTGCAATCTGACTACTAGAAACATAATGAATACAGGTGATAAATCTCCTTTTTAAGGTTAAATCATAAAGCATATCTACCTTGCGATAGAAGGCAAATCCTTTTGGATTGTTCAAATATTGCTTGAACATATTATTCGAAGAACCATCTGCCTGATATTCCACGCAGCATACCGGTTCATTTAATATAAGCAGTTCATAATCCTGGTCTGCTAAGGTATATTTGTAGGCTAAGGCTACGTATTTTTCCCCTTCAAAAACTGGATAGGGTGGATACTGATTCATGACCTCGGTGCGATAAATCAGCTTCTTATCTCCTAGTCCACCTCTTGAATAATATCCGGACAAAGTGGTGGTCTCCCGGTCTGATTCTAGTTCTTTTCCAATCACATTTCCTTGAAAGTCCACATCATAAGCAACAATTCCGGCATATTGATCGGAGCCTTTTTCCTTCCAGCAAGAAAGGATCTTTTCTACCGCATCATCGGTCATATAATCATCGGAATCAATACAAACATTAAGCTTGGTATCGATTAATTCATAGGCTCTATTGTGGGCCGTATGCATGCCTCCATTTTCCTTATATTCATAGCGAATTTCGAAAGCATTGTCTTCTTGCATCCACTGCTCAACTAGCTGGCTGGTATGATCGCTAGAGCCATCATCTATAATCAACCATAGAAAGTCAAATGAGCTCTGGCGTCTTAGACTTTCATAGCAGCGGTGCAAGGTATGGGCCCTATTATAGGCAGGGGTAAAGACGGTCAAGGTGACGGTATTTTCTTTGATTTCACTTCGATTACTTTTCATAAACTAAGATAAAACTCCTGTAATTTTTTTGCATTATTTCTTACATCAAATCCCTGCTGACAGATCAGTTCATAGGTATCTGACTTTTGATATTGCCTCGTTTCTTCTACTACCTGTTTTGCCCAGGATAAGGCAGATTCTTCTAGGGAAATCCTTCTGCCATTTGGCGTAATAATACTCTCCTGTGGCTGTTCTTTGGAAATGATACAAAGATTTCCTCCTGCCTGGGCCTCTACCATGGTAACAGGAAATCCCTCATGCAAGGATGGGAACAAAAACACATCAAAAGCTTGCATCAAGTCCTGCACATCATCTCGCACTCCTAAGAAAAGCACAAATGGTTCTAGTTTCTTGTCTTTTACCTTCTGTTTCACTGCTTCCATAAGCTCACCAGTGCCAACTAATAAAAGCCTGGCCTCTGGCTCTATATGGTGTATTTCTTCAAAAATATCAATTAGAAAATCATGGTTTTTTTGCTTGGAAAAGCGTCCTACATGGCCTATTACCATTTGCTTTTCTTCTATTCCAAGCTCAGCTCTTACCTGCCTTGCTTTTTCTTCATTATAACGAAACTTGTCTGCTTCAATTGCATTATTCATCATGGTCACTTTGTGGGCATTTTCCGGACCATATAGCCAATCAGCAGCTTCTTTTCCACAGGTAAACATATGGG
>CAVJBW010000187.1:0-3490 GCA_963647625.1 Lachnospiraceae bacterium | reverse complement strand
TTCTTAGGGGATTTTTCCCGGGCGCTTCCCCTTCATCTTCCACTAAAATCTCTGATTTTCACTTTCTTAGGGGGAATTTCCCCAGGCGTTTGGTTTTGATTTTCCACTAAAATCTTTGGTTTTCGCTTTCTTAGGGGAATTTTCTCGGGCTCTTGGCCTTCATTTTCCACTAAAATCTTTGGTTTTCGCTTTCTTAGGGGATTTTCCCCAGCCACTTGGCCTTTATTTTCCACTAAAATCTTTGATTTCCGCCTTCTTAGGGGAAATTTCCCGAGCACTTACCATTTATTTTCCACTAATTTCTCTGATTTCCGCCTTCTTAGGGGATTTTTCCCGGGCTCTTCCCCTTCATCTTCCACTAAAATCTCTAGATTTCCGGCAAAGTTGGCAAAATCTATAAAGATGGCCACTACTTACTTGCCTTGCGCTACTTCGTGTGCTCCGCACACTCAGTCACGGCTGTCGCCGTATTCCTTGCCTTGCGGGACAGCCACTGGTACGCAAGCGTCCCGTGGCTGTCCCACAAGGCTAGGCGCATGGCTCGTAGCTAGCGCGTAAAGTCTTATTTCTTTTTACAAAAAAAGGAGCGCAATCTGAGATGATTGCGCTCACTTATTATTTACGATAATCGCTCTTATAATGGCTGATTACCAAATTCTTGATACACATCTGGCAAGATACTTGCAAGGTGTGTAAATTCCTCAACATTGTGCAAAGCTAGTCCCATAGGTACCACTTCTGGCACACGTACATTTGGTGGCAATACGCACACTGGCTTTCCTTGGACGATACGATATCCCATCCAAAAACGAGTTCTAGACTCTATCCCGTCCTCTGTTTCTCGATAGAAATGAAGCATAATTGCAGGAGTTTTTCCTTTTTGCCCTTCTCTATTTTCTACCAGTCCATAACCACCTATGGCATAACATCCGGCTGCCTTTAACTCTTCTTTTGAAAATCCTAGTTCCTCTACCGGACGAAAATGAATGACAACATCTTGCATACCAGCTCCAATATCTTCCACTACAAAGTGCACTACATCAACGATTTTGTCTTCTAATGGAACAAGGGGATCTTTGATTTTTGCACGATCCACATCTGCGATAGCAGCATATGGATGACAATATGGATTCCATATCTTATAGCGTAAGGTTTCTAGTGGATGCCAAGCAAACCACCATTTCATCATTTCTAAGCTTACCTTTGGAAATTTGTTATTGACAGCTAGATAGCCTGCTCCATTTTCCATGGTACAATAGCCTGTTTCCCCTTCTACATATCCAGGTTCTAGAAGTGTTTTTGCCTGTTCTGGCTTAATGGCCAGCTTTGGATCCATGGGACCTGCAAGCAAAATCTTCATCAATTCTGGATTTGGCTGGGTAATATTTTCTGTATAATATTTTGCAATAGGACTTTTCTTTTCCTCTTCTGTCAAAGGAATCGGTTTTCTATCCTGTGGATTCATCTAATTTCCTCCTACCTTCTTATGTTAATGATTCTACTATGGACGATATTTGTATTGATCCATTGGTAATATTTCTTCTCCGCTTACCATCTTTCCATCTATATTTTGCATGGTATACCATTTGATTTCAGCTTCTTTGTCTGGATAATCTTCTCGTAAGAACCAGCCTCTTGATTCCTTACGAAGCAAAGATGCACGGAAGAAGAGCTCTGCGCAAATCAGCATAGACTGAATTTCATTTGCCCCAAATAAGTTGTGGGCATCTTGCGCACTGACATTAGCAAACTCCTTCTTAAGCTGCTCTATTCTTGCAATTGCTTTTTCAATACGATCTTCCTTACGATATAAGCTGTTTCCTAATGGCTGCACGACTTTGTGAATTTCTGGAATAAATTCCATAACAGTAACGTTGCCCTTGCTATGTTTTGGTGCCATAAAGCGATCATCAATGGCTTTGATCTGGTCTTGATCAAGCGCTCCATGAGTCACCCCTTTGGTATATGCTGCAGCACTCGGTCCTGCCATTCTGCCGGAATACTGGGCAAAGGCCAATCCAGATCCACGAACACGTCCTGGTGGTGGAGGAACTGCACCGGCTGTAGCGGAGCCTCCATAACAAATATCTCCTGCCGCAAAAAGTCCAGGAATGGTTGTTGCAAAGTCATGATCTACTTTTAGTCCTGAGAACTCACCAATCAAGCCTGGCACACAGACATCACTAAGCTGCTGGGAATAAGCATTGAAAAATAGTCTTCCCCAAAAATCATCGGCATAAGGACGATTAAAATAGGAATTGCTTGCTAGAACAGAGGTCAAATATGGCATCAATGGATTTTCATTTTGATGATAATGCATTGGTCCATTTCCAGCCATGACCTGCTTGTAGCACTCTGCAAGGGAATTTGCATCTACATCTGGATGTTCCCCTCTCGTATGCTGCTCTCCTACATTGACTCCCTTATTATTAAATAAAGCAAATTCCACGCCCATATTGGACTCAAAGTTGTCTAGGGAAGTCCAGTTGTAGAAGGAACCAAATTCGCAGTTTCTAAATTGAGCTCCAGCCCTCCATGCAGCGGCAAGTCCTTCTCCTCGTCCTGGAGACCACATCGGCATGACACGATAGTTTTGTGATCCGGTACACAAGATCACTGATTTGCAGGAAAATACCATCTGTTCTTCCGTATCAATATGATAGCCAACTGCTCCAGCTATGCGATCGTTCTCTTTTAATAAGTCCACGATTCCCACTCGGTCGATGAATTTTACTCCAGCTTTTTGAGCATAACGACGAATTGGTAGCAGATAATCTAGTTCGATACAAACCAAAGTCCATGGGAAATGATCTGGCTCATCAAATGTTCTCTTGCCATTTTCATCTTCCCCAGTAATCTGTGCTAGCCACTTCAAGGTCTTGAAAGATCCGTCAGGATTTTTATCTACTTTTCCTCCAGACCATTTGTCTAATAAGGCAACTCCTTCATCTAAGGTATTGGCATATTTACGCAGAGCATCCTGATCATTTAAATATTCCCCAATATAATGGGTATGATACTTCACATAATCCTCAGGATCTGCTTCGCCAATCATATCCATGATTCCTGCACCACGATTGGCCTTGCCTGCATAACCTGTTGTATATTTTTCTACCACCAGAACATCAAGCTCTGGATTTTCTTCTTTTGCGGTAATCGCTGCAGCTAGTCCTGCTAAAGATCCACCGACGATTAAAATATCTGTTGTGATATTTGACATCTTCTTTCCTCCTATCTACTCCATGGTAAAGATATGTTCTCTTGGGAACATATAGGCCTCATAATCCGGTTCCATCTTCAGCGCACGTTTTGGACAGTTCAGCTCGCAAAAGCCACACTGTACACACTCTTCTGGATACTTTACCACCGGCTTTTTACGATCTGCATCCCATTTGATTACATCAATAAAACAGGACTTGAAGCAGATCTGACATCCGACGCAAAGTTCTTCATTTACAATAATTTTGTTCATGTCCGTCCTCCTCTAAAA
>CAVJBW010000186.1:0-3502 GCA_963647625.1 Lachnospiraceae bacterium | reverse complement strand
GAAGTAACACGTCTGATGCCAGTATTACAAGAAATCGGATGTGCTACCGTGGCAATTACAGGAAAGCCAAATTCAACATTAGCATTAGCATGCCAACATCACATCTTTTTTCCTGAATTTGAAGAGGCTTGTTACATGCATTTGGCACCAACCTCTAGCACAACTGCTTTGTTAGTTTTAGGGGATGCGCTTGCGGTAACTGTATCGAGAATCAAAAATTATACAGAGGATGATTTTGGTTTTCATCATCCGGCGGGAGCCCTAGGCAAGAAGCTATTAGTGAAAGTCCATCATATTATGCACCAAGGCAAAGAAAATGCAACTGTGTTAGAGAATAGTTCCCTTCAAGATGCAATTATAGAAATGAGTAGCAAGGGCCTTAGCATGGTAACAATTGTGGATTCAGAACATTTCTTAAAAGGGATTATTACTGATGGGGATTTGCGTCGTATGTTACAAAAAGGTGTTGACGTTTACCACGAAAATGTGGATGCAGTTATGACCAAAACACCAAAGTGGATTGATGAAAGAGATATGGCAGTGAATGCACTTCAAGCAATGAATAATGCTCAAATAACCTGCATGCCAGTTTTAAATGAAAACAAAAAAGTAGTTGGCTCTATTTTGATGCAGGATATCTTTAATGCAGGCATTGTACGATAAAAACAATGAATGATATTGAAAAGAAAGGAAAGCATGATATTTGATTATGAAATATCATGCAAGAATCTATTATGAATTTTCTAAACAAACTAGAGAGGTCGTTCCTTGGTAGACTCGCGATTCCCAACCTGATGCGAGTGATTATTGGGGCATATGTTATAGGCTATATCATAAGCTTTACCAATTCTGGACTCTTAAATTATTTGACATTAGAGCCTTATTATATTATGCATGGACAGGTATGGAGGCTGATTACCTGGATCTTGATTCCACCGAATCGACGTTTGATCTGGGCCATCATTATGATGATTTTTTATTATCAGCTAGGAAATGCTCTAGAGCATACTTGGGGAACCTTTCGATTTAATGCCTATATATGGGGCGGCATCATTTTTACTATAGCAGGAGCTTTCTTGCTGTATGGTATTTTTGCAAGTCAGGGCCAAGTAGTCTCCATGGGGAGTATATTTAGCACTTACTATATTAATATGTCCATATTTTTAGCTTTTGCAGTATGTTATCCGAATATGGAAGTGATGCTATATTTTATTATACCGATTAAAATGAAATGGATGTCTATTTTCTATATCGCACTTGTAGTGTATAATATGGTAAATGAAAATTGGGCTGTTCGAGTTGCAATTTTGATGTCTTTGCTGAATTTTCTTATTTTCTTCTTGCTTACAAGAAATTATAAGAAAATATCACCAAGTCAGATGCACAGAAGGAATAGTTACAAAAGACAGACAAAGCAGCCAAAGAATCAGGTGAAAATTGCAAAGCACCGATGTGCTATTTGTGGTCGAACAGAAGCTGATGGGGCGAATCTTGAATTTCGTTTTTGCTCAAAATGCAATGGTAATTTTGAATATTGCCAAGATCATTTATTCACCCATCAACACATACAATAGAAGAGAGAGGAAAGTAGATTCATGGGAAATGAAATAGAAGTAGAAGAAAAAGTTTCAAAGAATTTTATCGAGGTAGAGATCGATAAGGACTTAAAAGAAGGGAAATATGACACGGTATGTACCAGATTTCCACCGGAACCAAACGGTTATTTGCATATTGGCCATGCGAAGTCTATTTTGTTAAATTATGGCTTGGCAAAGAAGTATGGTGGAAGATTCAACATGCGTTTTGATGATACCAATCCAACCAAAGAAAAGGTGGAATTTGTAGAGTCCATTAAAGAGGATGTTCAGTGGCTTGGAGTCGATTGGGAAGACCGACTTTATTATGCTTCTGATTATTTTGAGACCATGTATGAATGCGCCGTCAAATTAATTAAAAAAGGAAAGGCTTATGTCTCTGAATTGACAGCAGATGAGCTTAGGGAATATCGAGGAGATTTCACCCATGATGGCAAGGAAGACCCTTCTGCAAATCGCAGTATCGAAGAGAATCTTGCCTTATTTGAAAAGATGAAAAATGGTCAGGTAGAAGATGGCAAGATGGTCCTTCGTGCCCGCATTGATATTCATTCATCCAATATGAATATGAGAGATCCGGTTATCTACAGAGTTGCTCATATGACGCATCATAATACAAAGAATCAGTGGTGTATCTATCCAATGTATGATTTTGCCCATCCTATTGAAGATGCCATAGAAGGCGTGACCCATTCGATTTGTACCCTAGAATTCGAAGATCACAGACCACTTTATGAATGGGTTGTTCAAGAGACAGAATGGGAAAAGCCACCTCGTCAGATTGAATTTGCAAAGCTTTATTTGGAAAATGTTGTTACAGGTAAGCGTTATATCAAAAAATTAGTAGAAGATGGTATCGTAGACGGTTGGGATGATCCACGTCTCGTATCTATATCCGGCCTTCGAAGAAGAGGATTTACTCCAGAATCTATTCAAAAATTTGTAGAGTTATCAGGAATTTCAAAGGCTAATTCTATTTCTGATTATGCCATGTTAGAGTATTGCCTAAGAGAAGATTTGAAGCCTAAGGCACCACGTTATATGGCAGTATTAGATCCAATTAAGGTAATTATTGACAATTATCCAGAAGGACAAGTAGAAGAGCTTGAGGTGACTAACAATCCAGAAAATGAGGCACTAGGAAAAAGAACAGTTCCATTCTCAAGAGAAATTTATATTGATCGAGAAGATTTTATGGAAGAGCCACCAAAGAAATATTTCCGTCTATATCCTGGTAATGAAGTGCGATTGATGAGTGCTTACTTTATCACTTGCAATAGCTTTGAAAAGGATGAAAATGGCAAGGTGACAACTTTGCATTGCACCTATGATCCGGCATCGAGAGGGGGCAACTCTCCAGATGGTCGTAAGGTAAAAGGAACTATTCATTGGGTCAATGCTTCTACGGCAATCGATGCTACGGTTCGCCACTATGAGAACTTAGTAGACGAGGAAAAAGGGGTTTATGATGAAAATAAAAATATTAATTTGAACCCTAATTCTCTTGAAGTCTTAGAGCATTGTAAGCTAGAGCCTAATTTTGCAGGTTCAAAGGCTTATGATAGCTTCCAATTTGTTCGACATGGATTTTATTGTGTAGATGCTAAGGATTCTACACAGGATCATTTGGTATTTAATCGTATTGTTTCTCTAAAGAGTTCATTTAAATTACCAAAATAAAATAATAAGCGATAAAGAGGGTGGAAAAATGTCAGAGGAAATCGCATTGGAAAGTTCTTATATTTTTGATAAGAAATATACCTGTCCTTGTTGTGACAGAGAATTTACCAGCAAGACATTGAAAAGTGGACGAGTAAGAAGACTAGAAAGTGATGCAGACCTTCGGCCAAGGGCAAAGGATATTGATATTCTAAAATATCAGATTTTAATGTGCCCAAGTTGTGGAT
>CAVJBW010000185.1:0-3510 GCA_963647625.1 Lachnospiraceae bacterium | reverse complement strand
ATATTAAGTAGGTTGCATAAATCTTTTTATTTTTTATGATACACTATTATATATAAAATAAGAGTACCCATAATGTTAGGAGTGACGCTATATGGATAAAAAAAATCAAATAAGACTTAGCTGCGCTGATTGTAGTATCAGCAATTGCAATAAAATGGATAAACATTATCCAGAATTTTGCCTAACGACCAATATTGACGAAAAGTTATTAGACCAAGTAATTCGCCTTTATGAGGAAGAGGAAAATCACAAAGTAACTCTTGCAGCGGCAGGTGTGGAAAGCGATTATTATTGCCAAATGTGTCGGGTAGAAGAGACCATAGAATTTGCCAAAAGAATTGGTGCAAAAAAGATTGGAATTGCAACCTGTGTTGGCTTGATTAACGAGACCCATAGGTTAACTGATCTTCTACGCAAACATGGATTTGAAGTCTATGGTGTTGCCTGCAAAGCCGGCGCAGTAGGCAAAACAAAGGTTGGAATTCCCGCAGAATGCGAAAATACCGGTGTAAATATGTGCAATCCCATCTTGCAGGCACAGATACTAAATCAGGAGCATACTGACCTCAATATTGTAATGGGACTTTGCGTGGGACACGACAGCCTATTTTATAAATATGCGAAGGCTCTCACCACAACATTGGTTGTAAAAGACCGCGTGTTAGGACATAATCCTGTAGCAGCACTCTACGTAGCAGATAGTTATTACCATAATAAATTATATTCCCAAAAGGAATAAAAAGTAGGATTTCTCGATTACGCAAAAAACGCTGACTTATAGCCAGCGTTTCTATTTCTTCTTGTAAAGTCTTTGTTTTTATTTCTTTTTCCCTTTCATCCTACGGCCTCTTAAGCCTCGCCAACTTGGTGGATATAAAAGAATCAGTACTGGAAAGATTTCCAATCTGCCAATTAACATATCAAGAATAAAGACATATTTGCTCAATATGGATACCCCACCAAAATTACAAGTCGGTCCTAATTTGCCCAGTCCCGGTCCTACATTATTGAAGGTCCCCAATACCGCAGAAAATCCTGTCTCCAAATCCAGATTGTCCAAGCAAACTAAAAATACCGACAAGATGATTAATAAAATATATGCTGTAAAGTATACATTAATACTACGAATCTCTTCTTCATCTACTGCTTTTCCATCCATCTTGATTTTCTTCACGCTTTTTGGAAAGAGATATGAATTCAATTCTCGAATGGCTGATTTTACAGACAATAGAAAACGGCTGACTTTCATTCCTCCGCCGGTGCTTCCTGCACAAGCTCCTACGACCATTAGGAAAAGCAATACATAACGCGACAGGGCTGGCCACTTATCAAAATCCACCGTCATAAATCCTGTTGTTGTAATGACCGAGCCCACTTGAAATGAGGTGTTTCGAAGATTGTCCAAAACATTTCCTGCCCATCCATAAGTATTGGTCATAATAATTGCAATCGCCCCAGCAATGATTCCTAGATACCACCAGACTTCTTCCATATGACCAAGTTGTTTCCATTTGCGCAGCAGAATCAAGTAAAAAGCATTGAAATTTACTCCAAACAAAATCATAAATACTGTCACGATCCACTGGATATAAGGCGAGCAGCTCATCAAGCTATCATTTCGAATGCCAAATCCTCCCGTTCCAGCTGTGGAAAATGCCGTAGTAATGGATTCAAATACCGACATCTTGCCACAAAGCAAAAGCACAAATAGTATCAGTGTCATACCGATATAAATGGCATACAAGATTCTAGCTGTACGGCGCATTCGTGGCACTAGTTTTCCCACTGATGGCCCCGGACTTTCTGCTCGAAGCAGGTTTATATTGGACCCGCCACTCATCTGAATCACCGCTAACAAAAATACAAGAACCCCCATACCACCAATCCAATGGGTAAAGCTACGCCAAAATAACATGCAATAGGACAAAGCCTCTACATCCCCTAATATCGTTGCACCGGTAGTGGTAAATCCAGATACCGTCTCAAACAAGGCATCCGTAAAGGAAGGAATCTCCCTGCTCAAATAAAAGGGAAGGCATCCTACCACGCTTACGAGCATCCAGCTTAGTGCCGTTGCAATACAGCCTTCTCTCATATAAAATATGCTATTTTTCGGTTTTTTATAAGTAATCAAAGTACCAAATGCAATACAACAGGCAGCTATTAAAGCAAACCAGGTTCCATGAAACTCTCGATAAATCACAGCCACAAGGATGGGAATAAGCATAAATAACCCTTCCAATTTCACGGTCCAGCCTATAATATAGGCAATCATTGATTTATTCATCTAGCTAACCTCCATCTACCGTAAAATATCCTCAATATCATGAAAACCGGTATTCGTTGTGACAATGGTCACAGTATCTCCTTCTTGAATGCGATCACTACCACCTGGAATCACAGCATTTCCCTCATGGTTAATGCAAGCAACAAGAAGGTTGGATTTTAGTTTCAGATGTGCCAAAGGGATATTGACCACCGGTGAATCTGTTCCCACCACAAATTCGATGACCTCTACTTGTTCATCAAACAAGTGAATCATCGTCTCTATCTTATTATTCATAGTAGTGCTCTTCGACCGCACATAAGCAATAATCGCTTCTGATGTAATATATTTTGGATATACCACGCTTCCCAAATCCAGCTGCTCAATAACATTGGTATAAGTAATTCGGTTAATCTTGGTGACTGCTTTTGCCATAGATACTTCTTTGGCAAATAAAGTCAGCATAATATTTTCTTCATCGATTCCCGTTAGAGCCACCAAAGACTCTGTCGTGGTAATTCCAATCTCTTGCAAAAGCTCTTCACTTGTCCCATCCCCATTTACAATTACCGCCTGGGGAAGTAGTATACTCAGCTCTTCACAGCGCTCTTTATTACTTTCTACAATATGAACTGAAATGCCAAGCTCTATCAGACGCTTTCCCAAATAATAGGCACCGTGGCCACCTCCCACAATGAGGCAGCTTTTGACTTGGTTGGTCTGAAATCCATTTCTTTTTAAAAATTTACTTCCATCTTTTATAGGCGCAATAAAACTTATAATATCATTGCTGGCTAGTTCAAAATCACCATCTGGTATATAAACTTCACCATCTCGCTCCACAGCCCCAATCAACACAGCTTCAAAGAACTGGGCACCAAGCTCTCCTATCCTTTTCCCTACCAGGATATTTTCTTCTGGCAGTTTTATACGCACCATCTCGGCATGGCCTCTTGCAAAAGGCACAACATCCAAGGCCGTAGGCAGACACAAAATCCGTGCAATCGCATTTGCAGCTTCCTGCTCCGGATTAATGATCATTGCCAGTCCTAATTTTTCTTTCAGGTAGGCCTTTTCTTCACTATAATCTGGAGTGCGAACCCTAGCGATTACATCACAAGTTGCAGAGCGCTTTGCCACTAGGCAGCACAAGAGATTCAGCTCATCTGAACCAGTAACTGCAATCAAGATGTCCGTATGCTCTATCCCAGCTTCTTTTAATACCGTAAAGCTTGCACCATTTC
>CAVJBW010000184.1:0-3513 GCA_963647625.1 Lachnospiraceae bacterium | reverse complement strand
AATTTGCAGAAGCATGAAGAACATCCATATTGTTAGAAAGCATTTCTTTTGCCTTCGCATAACACTCATCAATGATTCGTTTGATTTCATCATCAATACGCGAAGCCACTGCTTCTCCATATCCATGTTTCTGTGCAAGGTCACGGCCAATAAAGACTTCACCGTCCTCATTGTCATAATTAATCAAGCCAATGTTCTCAGACATTCCATACTTGGTCACCATTGCCTTCGCTAGTGCAGTTGCCTGCTTGATGTCTTGGGAAGCGCCTGTGGTAATATCATCAAAGATTAATTCTTCTGCAATACGACCGCCTAAGTCCACCATAATTTCTTGAAGCATTTTACCTTTGGTATAGAACATTTCATCATTTTCAGGAAGAGGCATAGTATATCCTGCAGCTCCCATTCCGGTTGGAATAATCGATACCGTATAGACGCTTCCTACTTCTGGCAGCAAATGGAACAAAATCGCATGTCCAGATTCATGATAGGCAGTAATTTTCTTTTCCTTTTCAGAGATGACTTTACTTCTCTTTTCTGCACCGATACCCACTTTAATAAATGCTTTTTTGATATCGTCATAAGTAACAAAAGCTCTATTTTCCTTGGCTGCTACGATGGCAGATTCATTCATGAGATTCTCTAGGTCAGCTCCGGTAAATCCAGAGGTAGTCCTTGCAATCTGACTGATATCCACGTCATCTCCAAGTGGCTTATTCTTGGCATGAACTCTTAGAATTTCTTCTCTTCCAGCAACATCTGGGCGTCCCACTCCAATCTTTCGATCGAATCTGCCTGGTCTCATAATCGCTGGATCTAGAATATCTACACGGTTGGTTGCAGCAAGAACAATGATTCCTTCATTCACACCAAAACCGTCCATCTCTACAAGCATCTGATTCAAAGTCTGCTCACGTTCATCATGGCCGCCTCCCATACCAGTTCCTCTTCTACGAGCCACTGCATCAATTTCGTCAATAAAGACGATACAAGGAGCATTCTTTTTGGCCTCTGCAAACAAATCTCGAACTCTTGAAGCACCAACACCAACGAACATTTCTACAAAGTCTGAACCCGAAATACTAAAGAATGGCACGCCTGCCTCACCTGCAACAGCCTTTGCCATCAAGGTCTTACCGGTTCCAGGAGGTCCTACTAGTAAGACTCCCTTCGGGATTCGAGCGCCTAGATTAGTATATTTGCTAGGATCTTTGAGGAAGTCTACCAATTCTTCTAAGTCTTCCTTTTCCTCCTTCAAGCCAGCAACATCGGAAAATTTCACCTTCTGCTGATTTGCAGTAGACATGGTTGCTCTGCTTTTTCCAAAATTGGCCATCTTGGAATTGCCAGAGCCTGCCGCAGCTCGTCCATTGACTCCAAGCATCAATACCACAAGCACAATAATCAAAATCAGCATAGGCATAAAATCAGAGAACCAATCTTCTCCTGGCACATCTTTTACCACATAATGCACATCATTTTGATCTAACAATTCTTCTGTCGCATTTACATCACTTGTAGCAATGGTCTTAGACGAAGCATCAGAAAATACGACTGTGAGTGTTCCTGTTGGCACTTCATTATTTTGAGAAATGGTAACCGTTGCCACTTCCTTTTCCTGAACTGCCTTTACAAATTCTGTATAAGCATAGGTGGTATCCACCTTGCTGCCTGTGCGAAGTGCCCACCAGGCAACAAGGATTATAATAATGAGAATCAGATAAAATCCCAATCCTCCTGCTCTATTTCTTTTCAACTTTTTCTTCCTCCAAACAAGAAATCTTATTTAAATTCCAAGGTACCAATAAATGGCAGATTTCTGTACTTTTGTGCATAATCAAGGCCATAGCCTACGATAAATTCATCTGGGACTTCAAATCCCACATAGTCCACATCCACCTGAGCAACTCTTCTTTCTGGCTTATCTAGCAAGGTGCAAAGCTTCACTGACTTGGTGCCTCTTTTTTCAAGCAATTCTAAAAGATAGCTCAAGGTACGACCTGTATCAATAATGTCTTCTACTACGATTACATTTTTCCCAACGAGACTTTCATCTACGTCTCTTGTGATTTTCACTACACCGCTGGACTTGGTATCTGCTCCATAACTAGATGCAGACATAAAGTCTAGAGTGACAGGAAGGTCTATTCTCTTGGTAAGCTCGGTTGCAAAATAAACTGCCCCCTTCAAGATACAGATCACATAGACTTCTTCTCCTTGGTAGTCTTTGGTAATCTGCTCTCCTAATTCTTTGATCCTTGCATTGACCTTTTCTTCTGATAAATATTCATGAATAATTTCTGCCATCTCATTTGCCTCCAATGATTTTTATTTCTAATATATCCCTAGTTGCCTGGCTCACTCGATAAGCCTCACTAGAACGGTATCCTAACAGCCACAGCACATGACTGCCTTGTGCTAGCAAGAAGGCTTCTTGCCTATGCATCAGCGGGATCTTTTCATTTACAAAATAGTCTTGTAAAAGCTTCTTATGTCCCTTGGTATCCATATAGAAGTAGTCTTCTTTTTGACGATTTCTTATACAAGATGCAGAGTCCATTTTAGCATAATCAAACCATTTCGTATACTGATTTCTAGGAATTTCTTCCATCTTGGCCTTTCCTAAGATATGCTTCCAAACCAGCTGCCTTCCGTCCGGCAACAGACACTCTCCATCGGTGGACAGATCCACCTTAACAGAATACTTAGGCGAAGGACTTTCTAGTGACTTTCTTTGTATCAGCAGCTTGTCATATTGGCGAATCCCTTGCAAATGATTCATCAGATCACATCTCTTCCCACTTTGACTTGACAGGAGGCGATATAGGCTTTCTACATGTTTTTGGCTAAGGTCCTTCTCCTGCCCGGCCATTTGAGCAAGGGCCTGATAAAGCACTTGTTTTTGTATATAGGGATGTTCTTTTTGTAGCAAGGAAATGCGAAGGTATCCTAGGTCATTTTCTTTTTGGACAAAGCATTCCTTCTTGACTCTTTCTATTTCCGCTTCCATATAGTCTAAAGCTTCCATGGCCTGACTTCCTAGCTGGTTAATATGCAAGGTGGCCTGGTCGTTGATTTCTTCTAGACGGGGCATAATATCAAGGCGAATTTTATTTCTTGCATATTGGTCCGATGCATTGCTTGCGTCGATGCAATAATCTTGTCCTTGCTCTTCTAGATAAGTCATGATTTCCTTTTTACTACAGGTTAATAAGGGGCGAATCAGCTTCCCTCTTTTTGCCTGAATCCCACTAAGCCCCCTAAGGTTGCACCCTCGAATCATATGAAACAGGATGGTCTCAGCTTGATCTTGACCATGATGGGCTAGCGCAATCTTGTGACAACCTAGCTGCTGTGCTGCTTCATCTAGAGCCTTATGGCGCAAGATTCGAGCCCCCTCTTCAAGTCCGACCTTTTCTTTCTTCGCATAGCCGATGGCATCTACCGAAACAACTTGGCATGGCACCTTCCATCTTTGGCATATGTTTCTGACAAATTCGGCATCTTTTATGC
>CAVJBW010000183.1:0-3541 GCA_963647625.1 Lachnospiraceae bacterium | reverse complement strand
TAGCCGGCCTGCTGGACGGCTGCTATGATGACATCTTCCTCTACTTCTCCTTCTACCATCATAGAATTGGTCAAGAGACTGACGCTAACTTCCGTTACTCCTTCTAGCTTGCTGACTGCATTTTCTACTCTCGCAGAGCAGGCGGCGCAGCTCATGCCGCTGATATTAAAATGTTTCATGATTTCCATCTCCTAGTTTTTCATAAGTTTTTGAAGTACCATAATGAGTTCATCAATGACTTCATCATTGCCACTTCGAATATCATCAATGACACAGCTTCGAATATGATTGGCCAGTAACTTGTTGTTAAAGCTGGCCACAGCAGAAGAAATGGCAGACATCTGAGTTAAGATATCGATGCAATAGGCGTCGGATTCTAGCATTTTCTTGACGCCCCGGACCTGCCCTTCAATACGGCTTAAGCGGTTCATAAGGTCCTTATATTCTTTCTCATCTCTTACTTTCTTATGAGATTGACAACAATTTTTCTCTGAATTCATAATAGATTCCTTTCTTAGAAGCGTTCAATCCTAGGCTGTGATCGGGTAGGTGTTGATGACAGCCATATACCCTACTGGGGTATGAGTTGAACAAACTAACTATATACCCCGAGGGGGTATTTGTCAAGGGAGGAAAATATACTATAATAGACCTACCGTTATGTAAGGAGAAAAGAATCATGATAGAAGATAAAGTCATTCAAAGGGTACTACAAAGAGCAGGAGCTTCCGGAGCAGACTTTGTAGAACTTTTTGCAGAGCAAACTAGAAATCACGTGATTGGAATGTCAAGTAACAAGGTAGACAAGATTACGGATACTACCATTGCTGGCGTTGGGATTCGTGTCTTTAAAGGAGTCAAAAGTGTCTATGGAAGCACCAGCTTTATGGATGAGAAGTCTCTGCTAGAGCTAGCAGACCAGGTGGCCACGGCTCTTGGAGAAGGAGAAAATATCCTAGATATTCATCTGGTGCCACAGCTCGTGATGGATCACCATCTCGTAGAGATTTCTCCGGCTCTAGCGCCGAAGAAGGACAAGATAGATCTACTGAAGGAAGCCTATTTTGCCGCAAGAGATTATCATGGGGTGATTGACCAGGTACAAGGAAGCTTTGCCGATCAAGATCGCCAGATCTTAATTGCCAATAGTGAAGGTCTGCTTACCATGGACCGTCAGATCCGTAGCAGGCTCAGAATTGAGGCAACAGCAGCCAAAAGGGGAGAAAAACAGACAGGCTCAAGTGCACCAGGAAGTCGCATGGGATTGGAATTTTACCAAGAGATGAAGCCTGAGATGATTGGGAGAGAGGCGGCTCGTCAAGCAGTAACCTTAATCGATGCTCCTTATTGTCCGGCAGGGAAGATGATGGTGGCAATTGACCATGGATTTGGGGGTGTCATCTTCCATGAAGCTTGCGGGCACTCCTTGGAGGCCTCTTCGGTAGCCAATCACCAGTCTGGCTTTGCAGGAAAGATTGGCCAGCAAATTGCCAATGAAAAAGTGACTGCCATTGATGATGGCACCATTGCAAATGCCTGGGGCTCTGCCAATATTGATGATGAAGGCAACAAGACGAGGAAGAATATTTTAATTGAAAATGGCATCTTAAAAGGGTACCTGGTAGATAAGCTAAATGGCCGTCGTATGGGAATGGAAGCAACAGGAAGTTCTAGAAGAGAAAATTATCTCTATGCTCCAACTTCTCGAATGACCAATACCTTTATTGACAATGGTCCAGATTCCAATGAAGAGATTATCTCATCCATGGACTATGGACTTTATGCCAAAACCATGGGAGGCGGCTCTGTCAATCCGGTCACAGGAGAATTCAACTTTTCTGTTCGAGAAGGATATCTCGTGGAACATGGCAGGATCACCCAGCCGGTTCGCGGAGCTAGTTTGATTGGCAAGGGAAGCGAGATTCTGATGAATATTGATATGGTAGGGCAGAATCTGTCTAGGGCCCAGGGCATGTGTGGAGCTTCTAGTGGAAGCATTCCAACAGATGTAGGACAGCCTTTGATTCGCGTATCATCCATTACCGTAGGAGGTCGTTAGTATGAATTATCAAGAATTTAAACAAGCTGTGATTGGCCAGGCTCAGGCAGAAGGGCTAGAGACCTATGAGCTATATTATGCTCAAGATACCAGTATCGAAGTAGAAGCCTTATTACAAACCATCGACAAATATGCTACGTCGGATTCGGCAGGGGTGTGCTTTCGCTGTATTTACCAGGGCAAGATGGGATATGCCTCCACGGAAATCTTTGAAAAAGAGGAAGCAATAAAGCTGGTAAAAGATGCCATGGAAAATGCCTCCTTGATGGAGGAAGAATCCAAAAGCTATCTCTATGAAGGGGCAGGAACTTATCCTAAGCTGCAGATCGAAGAAGAAAGTTCCATGGGAGCAAGTCTTTTGATGGACCAGGCTCTGTTATCCCAAAAGACTCTATTTGAAGCAGATGAGAGAATCACCCAGGGAAGCCAGTCTATGACGGCTCGGGGAGGCGGCAAGGTTGCCATCTACAACTCCTGCGGAATTGATCTTGAAAATGCATATCAATATGATCTGCTTGTGACGGTACCGATTCTGATGGAAGAAGGCAATATGTACAATGCTGTAGAATATGCCATCGGAAATGCAAGGGACTTTGAACCTGAAAAGGTAGCTACAAAAGCCTATGAAAAATGCCTTAGAAGTATGGGGGCGGGTCCGATTCCTTCAGGAAACTATCCCGTGATTTTCGAAAATCGCATGATGGCAGCCCTCTTATCCCACTTTTCTTCTATCTTTTGTGGGGATCAGGCACAAAAAGGCCTATCTTTGTTAAAAGGAAAAGTAGGAAGTCAGGTAGCATCACCTCTAGTGACCATTCTAGATGATCCTATGTATGAAAAGGGAGCGATTCGCCGTAGCTTTGACGATGAGGGAGTGCCGGCCCAAAGAAAAGCCGTTCTTGAGGAAGGCAGATTAAAGACCTTCCTTTATGACTTAAAATCTGCAGCTGTTGATGGAACTTCAAGTACCGGAAATGGGGCAAAGGCCAACTATGCATCTTCTGTCAGTGTGCGCCCTAGCCAGATGTACTTACAGGAAGGAACCTCTTCCTTTGAAGATTTGCTGAATCAAGGAGGACGTGGACTTGTGGTAACCCAAATCAGTGGCATGCATGCAGGAGCAGATGTGATAAGCGGAGATTTTTCTTTGAATGTGCAAGGGTATGAATTTGCAGATGGAAAGAGGACTCGGCCGGTAAATCAGGTGACGGTAGCAGGCAATTTCTATGACCTTTTGAAAGATATCGTTGGTCTAGGAAGGGACTTTGAAATGGGAATGCCTAAGGCAGGCTCGATCTTCGGAGCCCCTTCGGTACTAGTAAAAAGCATGGCAGTTGCAGGAGAATAAGAGATGGTAAAAGCAGAAGATTTGTTAAATATCAATTATTACAAAAAAGAACCATTTTCTGGAAGTGATACGTGTATGCGTTATTATATTCGAAAGAAAAGCCTTGAAGAGGGGGAGGTGCTAGAGGCCTTTGT
>CAVJBW010000182.1:0-3542 GCA_963647625.1 Lachnospiraceae bacterium | reverse complement strand
GACAAGAACAGGCCAAGAAGGTCTTGTCTGTAGCAGTATATAATCATTACAAGAGAATCTTGTCCAATGAACAAACAGATGTAGAACTGCAAAAGTCCAATGTCTTACTTCTTGGTCCTACAGGATCAGGCAAGACACTACTAGCTCAGACCTTGGCCAAGGTACTAGGTGTTCCATTTGCAATTGCAGATGCAACGACTTTGACAGAGGCTGGATATGTTGGCGAAGATGTGGAAAATATCTTGCTCAAGCTGATTCAGGCAGCAGACTATGATGTAGAAAGAGCGCAAAAAGGTATTGTATATATCGATGAAATCGACAAGATTACCAAGAAGTCAGAAAATGTATCCATCACCAGAGATGTCTCTGGAGAAGGTGTGCAGCAGGCATTACTCAAGATTTTAGAAGGAACCCAGGCTTCTGTGCCACCAAAAGGAGGCAGAAAGCATCCTCAGGCAGAATTGATTCCGATTGATACCACCAATATTTTATTTATCTGTGGTGGAGCCTTTGCTGGAATTGATTCTATTATTGAAAGCCGTATGAACCAAAAGTCCATGGGATTCAATGCTTCTTTAGGCAATCCACAGGATAAAAATGTAGGAGAGATTCTAAAAGAAGTGCACCCACAGGATTTTATCAAATATGGATTGATTCCTGAATTTGTAGGCCGAGTACCAGTGATTGTATCTTTAGACGCTCTAGATGAAGATGCTTTGGTAAGAATTCTTACAGAACCGAAAAATTCTCTGGTAAGACAGTATAAGGCTTTATTTGGATTTGACGATGTAGAATTAGAATTCCAGCCAGAAGCAATCAAGGCCATTGCTAAGAAAGCTTTAGAAAGAGAGACCGGAGCAAGAGGACTTCGTTCCATTGTAGAAGATGCTACCATTGATTTGATGTTTGAAATTCCATCCCTCGAGAAGATTAGCAAGTGTATCATCACTCCAGAAGTGATTGAAGGCACAGGCAATCCTTTGGTTGTAATCGATGGAAAAGAAGAGGAATACAAAGGGAGAGTAGGTTAATCGTGTCAGAGTTTGTCAATTTTCCTTTGGTAATATTAAAGGGTAAGACTATCCTGCCCAAGATGCTAGTGAACTTCGATGTTAGCAGCGAGACGGCGATAAAGTCTCTAGAAGAGGCCATGAGGCAGGATCAAAAGATCTTTCTTGCTACCCAAAAGGATACGAATATAACAGACCCCAAGATAGAGGATCTGTATGAATACGGACTTGTGGCTGAGATTAAGCAGTTAGTAAAGCTTCAAAACAACGTGGTGCGTGTACTTGTCATGGGGCAAGTGCGCGCCCGTCTTGTTTTAGTTGAAAGAACAGATGCTGCTGAACTAGCCTCAGTCCAGCTTGATCAGGAGCAGATTGTAGAGGCCGAAGAAGAGCTAGTCTATGAGGCAATGCTTCGAGAACTCAAAGAAAATGCTCATAAATATTATCAAATGAATGAGCATGTAGGGAAAAGTGTCATGGAAAAGACAGAGCAAATAGAAGATTTGCAAAGTCTTGTTTATGATGTTGCCGCTCACCTTCCTTTAGATTATAGAAAAAGGCAGGAATTTCTATCCATAGAATTCTTAATAGAGCAAGGAGCCTATGTTCTTGGTCAGCTAGCGGAGGAAATGAATATTATTAGCATTCGCCAAGGCATTCAAGGAATGCTAAAAGAGCGAATCGACCAAAATCAAAAGGAATATATCCTTCGAGAGCAGATCAAGGTCATACAAAAAGAGCTTGGCCAAGAAGAAGACGAAGATAGCGAGATTCAGGACTTTATCAGGCAGACCGATGAGTTGCAAGCAAGTGATACCATCAAGGAACGACTGCATAAAGAGATCAAACATCTAAAGAAATTATCTGCAAATTCTTCTGAAAGTGCTGTAATCCGTGGATATATAGAGACCCTGCTGGCACTTCCTTGGGACAAGTCCTCTAAGGACAATGAGGATTTTGCCTATGCCAAGCAAGTATTAGAAGAAGATCATTATGGTCTTGAGGAAGTCAAGGATCGAATCTTAGATTTCCTTGCCGTTCGTGCCCTTACAGGAAGAGGACAAAGTCCTATCTTGTGCCTGGTAGGACCTCCAGGAACGGGAAAGACTTCTATTGCAAGAAGTATCGCAAGAGCCCTAAACAAACAATATGAAAGAATCAGCCTAGGAGGCATTCATGACGAGGCGGAGATCCGTGGGCATAGAAAGACCTATGTAGGGGCCATGCCAGGGCGCATTGCAAATGCACTAAAAAGCGCCCAGGTCAACAATCCACTCCTGCTCTTAGATGAGATTGATAAGGTCTCTAGAGATCATAAGGGAGACACCTTTTCTGCCCTTTTAGAAGTATTAGATTCGGAGCAAAATGTTGCCTTTAAAGATCACTATGTAGAGCTTGCCATGGACCTTTCCAATGTGCTATTTGTTGCAACCGCCAATTCTTTAGAGACCATTCCAAGGCCTTTGCTTGACCGCATGGAAATCATTGAGCTAAGCTCCTATATGGAGACAGAGAAGTTCCATATCGGAAAGGAACATTTGCTTGAAAAGCAAATGGAAAAGCATGGACTTAAGAAAAGTCAACTATCTATTTCCGATGTGGCCATGAAAAGGATGATTCGTTACTATACAAAAGAAGCTGGTGTGCGTAGCTTTGAACGGCTCATTGCCAAGGTCTGCCGTAAGGCAGCAAGACAGATCTATGAAGAAGACCAGGCTCTTGTGCGGGTGACTAAGAACAATCTAGAGGACTATCTAGGAAAAGCCAAGTATAAGGATGATCGAAAAAATAATCATGATGAGGTTGGCATTGTACGCGGTCTAGCTTGGACTAGCGTAGGCGGCGTTACCTTAGAAGTGGAAGTTGTCATTATGCCAGGAAAAGGAGCCTTGCAACTGACTGGCCAGCTTGGAGACGTGATGAAAGAATCTGCCCAAACAGCCCTAAGCTATGTAAGAAGCATTATGGGTGACTACCAGATTCCACCAGATTATTTCCAAGAACATGACATTCATATTCATGTGCCAGAAGGGGCTGTGCCAAAGGATGGACCATCAGCAGGCATTACCATGACCACTGCTATCCTTTCTGCAGTGACAAAGAAAAAGGTAAGGGCTGATCTGGCAATGACAGGAGAAGTAACTCTTCGAGGCAGAGTCCTTCCTATAGGAGGCTTGAAAGAAAAGCTGCTTGCAGCCAAAACAGCCCAAATAAGCAGGGTATGCATTCCAAAGAAAAATGAAACAGATTTATCTAAAGTGCCAGAAGAAATCACAGATGGCATGGATATTATCCTTGTTTCCAAGGTGTCAGAGGTGCTTCAGATAGCACTTGTAGAGGAATAAAAATATGGTTATTAAAAATGTAAATTTAGAAACAGTATGTGGATATACCAGTGTACTGCCTGAAACTACTCTTCCAGAAGTGGCATTTGCAGGCAAATCCAACGTAGGTAAGTCCTCCTTAATCAATGCCTTAATGAATCGTAAGTCTCTAGCTAGAACTTCAGCACAGCCAGGAAAGACCCAGACC
>CAVJBW010000181.1:0-3555 GCA_963647625.1 Lachnospiraceae bacterium | reverse complement strand
GAAAAACAAAGCTGACAGGCCTATTAGGTCATCCTGTCTCTCATAGCATCTCTCCTGCAATGCACAACAAAGCATTTGAACTTTTAGATCTAGACTATGTCTATTTGGCCTATGATGTTCGCCCTGAAAAATTATCTGAAGCAGTTACTTTTTTGAAAGAAGTAGGATGCCAAGGTTATAATCTCACCATGCCCCACAAAAGAGAAATCATCCCTTACCTCGATAAGCTTACGGATGCCGCCAGGCTAGCTAATGCCGTAAATACGGTTGTCTTACAAGAAGATGGTACTTTACTAGGCCATACTACAGATGGTATCGGATTTTGGAAGTCACAAAATGAAATCGGATACCAACAAAAAGGACAGACTATCACCCTACTAGGAACCGGTGGCGCTGCTACAGCTATTATGGTTCAAGGGGCATTAGATGGCGTCAAAAAAATCAATGTCTTCAAACGATACAATGACACCTTTCAAAAAGCTGCGAAAGAGATCGCTTACATTGGTCAAAGTACTGCTTGTGACATCCAACTTTTTGATTTGGCAGACAAAAAACAATTAAAAGATTCCATCCAAGAAAGTACAATTCTGATCAATGCTACCAACGTAGGAATGGAACCTGATGTGGATCAATCGATCATTGAAGATTCTTCTTATTTTCACGAAAATCTTCTGGTTTCTGATATTATCTACCATCCAAGACAAACAAAATTAATGAAACTGGCAGATAAATTCGGAATTCGAACCACAAATGGTTTATATATGTTATTATATCAAGGTGCAGCTTCTTTTCAGATGTGGACAGGAAAAGAAATGCCAACAGATAGAATAAAGTCACTATATTTCAAATAAAGGAGACATAAAATGAGTTTCGATTTTCAAAAACAACTACCAAGTCCCGAGGAAATAAAGCAAAAATATCCTGTTTCCGCCAAGGCACAAGAAGCAAAAAAAATGAGAGACCAGCAAATGCGACAAATCTTAACTGGAGCTTCTGACAAATTTATTGTCATCATCGGTCCTTGCTCTGCAGACAACGAAGATTCGGTCCTTGATTATATGCACCGCCTTGCAAAGGTAAATGAGCAAGTCAAGGACAAGTTATTAATTGTACCTAGAATCTATACCAACAAGCCTCGTACAACAGGAGAAGGATATAAAGGTATTGCTTCCCAGCCTGATCCAGAACAGGCTCCGGATCTTTTAGCTGGACTTTTGGCTGTTAGAAACCTTCACCTTAAGAGTCTTGAAGAAACCGGTATGTCTGCAGCGGATGAAATGTTATATCCAGAAAATTGGATGTATGTAGAAGATTTACTTTCCTACGTTGCCATTGGTGCTCGTTCCGTTGAAGATCAGCATCACCGCTTAACAGTGAGTGGATTCGATGTGGCTTCTGGTATGAAAAATCCAACCAGTGGTGATTTTTCAGTAATGCTCAATTCCGTCTATGCAGCCCAGCACCCTCATGCTTTTGTATATAGAGGCTACGAGGTAGCAACAACAGGTAATGAACTGACTCATGTTATCTTGCGTGGTTCGGTAAATAAACGCGGCGTCTGTGTACCAAACTACCACTACGAAGACTTAACTCGTCTCATTTCCATGTATGAAAAAATGGATTTAAAAAATCCAGCTTGCATCATCGATGCCAATCATTCTAACTCTAATAAGCAATACTTAGAACAGATTCGTATCGTAAAAGAAGTCCTTCATAATCGTAAAGAATCCGCTGCCATTCACGAAATGGTAAAGGGTGTAATGATTGAAAGCTACATTGAACCTGGCAATCAGAAAATATCTGAACATATCTATGGAAAATCAATTACAGATCCATGTCTAGGCTGGGAAGATTCCGAAAAGCTCATCTACACCATTGCTGATATGATCTAATATGCTAAGAAAAGAAAAAAGGTGTAATTCCCATAAGGAGTTACACCTTTTTTTCTTTGATTTTATGATTTTTTATTTTTTGGTTGTTACAGCCTTTGCCTTACTCCAAGCAGAATAAAGCTGTATGGTTTTGTTGTTGAATTTTACTTTTTTATAGGTGCGGATACGCACATAATACTTTTTCTTTGCAGACAACTTACCAATGGATTTTGAGGTGGTTTTGTTTTTTGAAAGATTAACCGTTTTAATTCCTTTTTTGAATTTTGATGAGGTGGAGTATTGAAGCTCGTAGCCTGTGGTTTGGCTTGCTTGCTTTTTCCATACAGCCTTAAATCCTTTTTTGGTGGCGGTTAACTTTGATATACTTGTCCCCTTCGGCTTAATATCATAGGTCAGTTTTTTTGTGCCGCTGTAATTGCCTTTAAATGTGATTTTGACCGAATATCTGCCGACATTTTTTCTACCTTTTGGATATGTGATGGTATAATCACTTCCTTTGGTTAAAGTTTTCCCCTTTGAATCTTTGACGATTACACTCGGCTTTTTTTCATTGCCGTTATAGGTATAACTCACCGTCTTAAGTTTTACGGAAGATATTCTGGCGATTTTAGATGTAGCAACCTCATCACACACAGAGCATTTTTTAGTAATCTTTCCGTCTTTACTTATAGCGGCAGGGCTTATGGTTTGTTTATATGTGTGCGCAAGTTTTTTGATTGCCTCTCTCCATTCATAGCCACAGGTTGAGCAGGTATAGGTTCTTATACCAGAGACGGAGCATGTCGACTGTCTCGTAACAACGCTTGTATAAGTATGCTCGTGGCGGTTTGTCAAATCATACGGATTTACGCTATACATAATCGGAAGGGAATTTTCCGAAACATACCATTTAACCATACCGTCACTGCACATAATAGGTTTGCAATCTGAAAGTCTAACAGGCAATGTTGCCGACTCAATAACATTTGCGCTTGAATCGATTGTTTTTAACTTTGTCGTAACCGCTTTTGTCGAGGAATTGTATTCTTCCCACATTACAAGGAAAAGGTTTTCGTTAATTTTTACAAGTTGTGGAGTACGACAAGTTACCGCTGAGCCTGATTTATAGCTTGTAAGCGCAATGTTGTTTGTTTTGTTGAAATAATTATCCGTTACGCTGATATAAGCATTTCTAATTTTACTTGAGGACGAAACATCACTGGTGTAAGCGATCAAACAATTTCCACTTCCTACCTCAAATCCACCGATTGATGCACCAGTATAATTTCCTGAATGAATGTCAAATTTTACAGGAACTCTAACCGCAACATTGGTGGAAGAAGCATTTTTACCATATTTCGAGAGCGTGATTCCATTGACGGAAAGATATTGACCGTTCATATTCATATTGTTTGATTCCGAATGGTCAACTCTGTAAATGTAAGTGCCGTCAGTTGTGATAAACTGATTAAATGAGTGGCTGACATATCCGCTTTGAAGATTGGATACCTCATACATTGAATCGGTGGTTTTCATTGTGCTTTCATCAATGGTAAACAGCATATTTGCCTGATGGTTTATATTGTTTGAATCTGCATACATTTCGTGGCAAGTATAGACATAAAGCTTACCATCAAGCTCAATCATTCGCAGCGAGCCTGCGTCAAATGGCACAGTTGTATTT
>CAVJBW010000180.1:896-3564 GCA_963647625.1 Lachnospiraceae bacterium | reverse complement strand
AAATAGGGCATTCACTCGCTCTATATGGGCGATGACTGGCGCATAGCCAGCTTCTAGTAGTCTTCTTATGCCTTCTTCGATTCTCCTTCTGTGTTCCTGTGGCAAGAATTCCACTAGAACGTATCGGCTATCCGCAAGGGAAAGAATCTTTCCATCCCTCAAGCCCTGAATGATTCCCTCTTCATAGAGGATTTCATTTCCTGTATAGATCGATAGATCTGGAGAGATTTCCTTTGCTATGGCATCTACCTTGGATACGAGCTGGCGAATCTCTTCACTAGAAGTCTTGGTCTTACCTGGATAATAGTGAGGCGTAGCCACGATGGTGCGTACCCCTTGATCATAGGTCATCTGAAGCATCTGTCTTGTCATCTGCTCGTCCTTTGACCCATCATCTACGCCAGGTAGAATATGACAATGTATATCCATAAATCCATTTTGCATGTTTTCTTACCTACTCTTTTTTTTGATTACCACCATCAAGCGGAAACAGATTAGTGTCAGTAGTGCCTCTACTCCTATCAGCAAGAAGCTACGAGAATCCATCCAATCTCCGCGGCAAAGGAAGACGGTTATCACTGCATTAATTACGGTGGCTGCTCCCATGCTGCACGCCAAGTAGCGCATAGCCCGATGCTTGTAGTGATATTGCAGCCATAGCAACATGCCAAATACGATGGCAATCACTAGGCAAATAACCATAACAGAGAGCACTTTTGCATCTGTCAGGCCAGCGGTTAGGACATACATTCCTAGATTGGTAAAGAACAAGGCCACACTGGCACAGATTACTACTGAGGAGGCTATGCTATAGAGCATCCGCAGTTGCTTATAAGACTTCTTGCCCTTGCCTTTTTTTCTAGACAATCGCAGCACAATTCCTAGCACAATCAGCAAGGCGATTACAACGATTATCACAATCCATCTATAGCCCCAACTTCCATCTGTCGTGATGGCTTTTGTCTTTAATGGAATGCTGCTTTGAGACAAGACCTTGCCATCGGAAGACATGGTTGTCTCTTCTCCAGTTTCATAATTCAAGATGCGATAATTCTCTCCATCCTTACGAACAATGGTCTGACTCTTCTTTCCAGAAGTTTCCTGAATAAGACTTTCCACATATTCTTGCACAGCGGATGACTCAGATGACTCGGATGACTCGGATGACTTTGAATCGTCCTGCTCATCCCCTGACTTAGAAGTCTTGGTATCTGAATCTGCCACCTTCTCTTGTGCCTTATCAGTTGTTGTTGACTCTTTTGGAGTTTCCTCCTTATTGGAAGGAGTTGTATCAGAAGAAGCTGGTTGATTTTCTTCATTTTGGCTGGTCTGTTCATCGGAAGTGTTCGTATCCGCATCCGCCTCATTGTCACTGCCTTCATCGCCTTGACTCTGATTGACCTCAACTAGAATCCCTTGGGCAATTCCTTGGGCAATCTTACTATTTGCCTGAGCAATAGCACTTCTCGCCTCCGACGATGTCAGATCAACACCGTCTTGTGCCAACTTGTTGTAAGCTGCTGATTTTGCTGCCTCTGTTGCCACATAGCTCTTGCCTTGATACTGAAATGTGCTATTGTAAAAGCTTATAATCATAGCTTCTGCGCTATTGATATCTCCCGCGTAAACAGGCATTGTGCCTACTTGACCCATCAGCAATGTCATTGCCACTGCGGCAAAGATTCCTGATAGCCATTTCTTTCTTCTTTTCATACAACTCCTCAATGTATCTCTCACAGCCCATTCCCCAAAAAATGCTTCAGGATAATTCCCGAAGCATTTTTGGAGTAATTATGTAAACGCATAAAACGTATTACAAGTGGGCATTTATTTGTAGTTTGCTACGATTGAAATCTCATCAATAATATCAGTGCTAATGCCAAGCTTCTCTCTTAGATTCATATAATATGACTTGTTAAGTACTGCCTTGTAAGCAGATTCGGTATTTTCATAAGAAGCAACCAAAGTATTATTATCTGTAGTCATCTTAGCTGTTGTAATTACGCCCTTATCTAAAGTAGCTTCAACAACAACATTCTTATGATCTTTTCCGTTTAAAGTCACATCAGCAGATACGGTATATACACCATTCTTTAAAGAAGAAGCAATATTTTCGATTTCAATTGTCTTCTTAGTTCCGTTTTTCTTGATTCCTGTAATGGTAAATGACTCGCTTCCATCCTTAGCAATTTCTCTTGCTACAGTGACAGTATTGTCTTTTCTAACAATTGTGTAGATTCCATCAGCAAAAGTAACCTCTGCCTGATCTTTGATTTCAGAAACAGTTGTATTTGAGATAGTAACGAAATATCCATTTACAAGATCAAGAATAACATCTTCGCTTTCGCCCCAGTGTGCATCAATTTTTTCATATAAGGTAGCTACGCTGCCATTCCAATTTCCAAGGCGCTCTGCTACAGTAGCCAAATCAGTTGCTAATTCTTCTGCATCAACAACTCTTGGTGTGTTGTCTTTTCTGCTTACAGTATAAGCAGCTGCATCTTTGCCTACTTCAATGCTATAAGTAGTTCCATCATCTTTGATTTCAATCTTTGAGTTGTAAACGATGGTGATGGTTGCTGTTGCTGTCTTGCCATTAGAAGTTGTTGCTGTAACAACAGTGCTAACTTCATCCTGATCTGTAATGTAGCCCTTGTTCAAAGTAACC
>CAVJBW010000180.1:0-886 GCA_963647625.1 Lachnospiraceae bacterium | reverse complement strand
GCCTGCAGGTACGCTCCACTTCACAGTCTTGTTGGTAGCATTTGCAGGTGCAACAGTTGCTGTCAACTGAATGTCCTTAAATGCATTGTACTTGATTGATGTAGTAGGTGCTCCTGAGATCGTAACTCCTGTAACTGCAATCTCCTGTGGAGTTGGTGTTGGGGTTGGAGTTGGGTCCGGCTTTGGTGTTGGTGTTGGGTCTGGCTTTGGTGTTGGTGTTGGGTCTGGTGTTGGTGTCGGTGTTGGGTCTGGCTTTGGTGTTGTCTTAGCCTTTACTGTAACAGTATACTTTGCATACTTGTTACTTCCATCTGTAGCATAAGCTGTGATGGTAGCTTTACCCTTTGCAATAGCTTTTACCTTACCAGTCTTAGCATCTACTGTTGCAACCTTTGCATTGCTTGACTGATAGTAAACTGTCTTGTTCTTTCCCTTTGACTTTACAGTAGCCTTCTGAGTATAAGTCTTTCCTACTGTCAAAGTTACCTTTGTATTCTTGAAAGAAACCTTAGAAACTAACTTCTTTGCTTCTTTGGAATTCTTCTTGATTACCTTTACAGATACGGTTGCTTTTGCCTTGCCGTCTTTTGCTTTGATGGTAATCTTGGCCTTTCCTGCCTTGATTCCCTTTACAGTTCCTTTTGAAGTTACTGTTGCAATCTTCTTGTTGCTACTTGTATAAGTAAGGCCCTTTACTGAAACATTGGTTGGTAATACAGTCGCTCTGATAGTTGACTTCCTACCCTGAACAACAGTAATAGATTTTGCTGTAGAAATGCTCTTTGAAACTACAGATACAACCTTTACCTTATATTTTGCAGTAACATACTTACCTTTTACCTTTTTCTTGGACTTCATGGTGATGGTTGCTTTACCACTCTTAATT
>CAVJBW010000179.1:1597-3588 GCA_963647625.1 Lachnospiraceae bacterium | reverse complement strand
CTACTACACCAAAGGCAATAATTAAGTACTGTGTACCTGATGATGGATAGAAGGTAAAGGTAGAACCTACCAAAGTACCTGCAACTGCGGTAATACCCATACAAATAACCATTGCTGCTGCAAATGCGGTCTTTGTATTTACACCCATAAGCTCTGCTGCCATTGGGTCATCAGAGGTAGCTCTGATTGAACGACCGAAGTTGGTCTTTTGCATTACTAATGTTAAGCCTACAATAATAACTACTGCAACGATGAAGGATACCAAGTAGCTAGCAGAAATAGATACTGCCTCTGTTGATACGACATTCTTTACAGAAAGTGGATTATTGATAGACTGATTATCTGCACTAAAGATCTTGAGCATCAAGTTCGATAGGAAGATTGAAAGTCCGAACGTTACCAGCAAGGCAGGTGCTTCACCTTTATCCATTACCTTGTTAACTAAGAATTGCTGTATTACAAATCCTAGTACACACATGATAACAACGGAAATAATTGTTGATACGATTAGGTTGCAGCCTAAAGCTCTTGTTACAACCAAGGTGATATAAGTTCCTAAGATCATCAAATCACCATGGGCTAAGTTGGTTAACTTCATGATACCAAATACCAGCGACATACCGATACCGATCATGGAGTAGAGTCCTCCTAGGAGGATTCCAGTAATAATACATTGTGCCATGAAATGTTTCCTCCTTCCTCTTTATGCGAATGAATTGATTCCGAAGTAAGCATCATTTACTTCATCTTCATTCAAATCTTTTGATTTACCTTCCATAACAACTTTTCCTTCCAATATGACATATGCATAATCGGAAGCCTGTAAAGAACGAGTTACGTTCTGTTCTACGATTAACATGGTAAGTCCAGTTGCTGCAATTTCTTTTAATTTGTCATAGATATCATTAATAACTACTGGTGCAAGACCAAGAGAAATCTCATCACAAAGTAAGATCTTTGGCTGAGTCATGATTCCACGACCGATTGCAAGCATCTGTCTTTGTCCACCGGAAAGGTAGGTTGACTGCTGATTTGCTTTTTCCTTTAGGATTGGGAAAAGCTTATATACGCTTTCAAGTCTTTCCATTCTTTCAGAACCACTTGCCATATATGCGCCCATAAGAAGATTGTCCTTTACTGTCATAGATTCGAAACAGTGACTTCCTTCTGGTGCCATGGAAAGTCCAAGCTTGGCAATCTGATGTGGTTTCTTTCCAGAAATGTTTTGGCCGTCAAAAATAATTTCTCCAGCACTTGGTTTATTCAAACCACAAATGGTATTCATAATAGTAGACTTACCAGCTCCATTTGCTCCAATCAAGGAAACGATGGTTCCTGGTTCTACGTTCAGGGAAATATCCTTTAGAGCAAGGAAATCGCCGTAATGAACATCCATATTTTTAACTTCTAACAAACTCATTCGTCGTCTCCTCCTCCCATATATACTTTCTTAACTTCACTTGAATTCATAACATCAAGTGGTGCTCCAGTAATAACATCTACACCTTCTGCCAAAAGCATAACTCTGTCCGTTCCTTCTAGCATGGTTCGAATGATATGTTCAATCCAGATAACACTTACGCCCTGGCTCTTGATTTCTTTTACCAGATTGATAATCAGTCCTACTTCTGATTCTGTAAGACCTCCACCTACTTCATCAAGCAATAAGATCTTAGGCTCTGTAGCTAGAGCACGTCCAATCTCCAAACGCTTTCGATCAAGAAGTCCAAGCTTACCTGCAAATAAATCCAGCTTATCCTCTAGTTTGATAATTTCTGCTACTTCCAAAGCTTTTTGTTTTGCCTCAGCTTCACTCATTCCTGCACCAAACACGCCGCCTACCATCATATTTTCAAATACAGTCATCTGCTCAAATGGTCTTGGTACCTGGAATGTTCTTCCGATTCCACCACGACAACGTTCTGTTACGCCCTCATGTGAAATTTCCTTTCCTTGGAAATCAATTGTTCCCTTGGTTGGCTTCAGAATAC
>CAVJBW010000179.1:0-1587 GCA_963647625.1 Lachnospiraceae bacterium | reverse complement strand
TCAGAATACCTGTCAAGATGTTAAGCATAACTGTTTTGCCGGCACCATTTGGTCCAATAACGCCAAGAACTTCATTTTCGTTTAGTTCAAAGTTAATGCTTTTTAATACGTGGTTACTTCCGAAAGAAATGCCAAGGTCTTTTACAGTCAATACCGCACTCAAATCATATACCTCCTTGCATTTATCCCTCATTTTTTAAAATCTCAGGGACATTTCAATCTATGAAAGACCCTGAGATTTTATTATTGAGTCAATTTAATTTGTTTCTTTAAATTATTTTGCTAATTTAATTTCAGCTGTTGTTTCGCAATCAGGAACCTGTGTATTTGCAATAACTTCCTGAGTCCATGAACCATCTTCGTTGTAGATCCACTGTCCAGTTACAAGTGGCTGTACTGAATAATGCTGTTCATTGTAATCAACAGTACCGATTACTGTTTCGATATTCAATTCATCACAAGCTGCTGTTAATTTGCTGATGTCTAAAGAACCAGCGTTCTTAAGTACGTTGTAAAGGATTTCTACGTTAGCATAGTCATATCCTGCTGTTGCTGGTGCATAAGCATCTCCAGTAAGTTCCATCCACTTGTCACCAATTTCCTGGCAAGTCTCACCTGAGATAGATGATTTATAAGGATGTGATGGTGTCCACCATACTTCTGAGCAAAGACCATCTGCTAATCCGTTTGCTCCAGCTGCGTCTACGTCTTCTTTGAACAATGTTGCTTTAGCTACGGTTGTAACCTTAGGCATATATCCTGAAGATTTCATCTGTGAATAGAAGGTACCAAAGTCAGAAGTAAGCATTACACCAACTACTGCGTCACAGCCTTCTGCTTTTAACTTGTTAATGATTGATGTATAGTCAGTATCTCCTGAGTTGTAAGCTCCAGGGTCAACAGCTGTATAGCCATTCTTTTCACAGAATTCGCTAATTGCGTTGATCATGGTCTGGCCTTCTGTATCAGTTGCATGCATTACACCAACTTTTCCGCCACTAATTCCAGCAGCATCCCAAGCATCCTTAAATGCACTTAATTCGTTCTCTGTGTTAAATCCTGCATGGTAACTTGTCTGATAATCAGATGTTGCCCAAGCTTCATCAGGTGTATCTACAGAAAGACAAAGCACTCCAGCTCTTTCACAAGCTGCTGCTACAGGTACTGTAGTATCTGCTGTCTTAGCTGTCAGCATGATCTGAACACCCTTACTATTAATCAAGTTGTTTGCTGCTTCAGATGCTTTGGTAGGATCTGATTCAGAGTCAGCATATACAAGCTCAATCTTCTTCATAGAACCGTCTACTTCGATTCCACCAGCTTCGTTGATTTCATCAACTGCATATCCATACATTTCTTCTGTTCCTGCACCAAATGCTGCAAGAGCTCCTGTCTGTGGATATACAACACCAACTGTGATTGTATCTCCTGATGCAGAGCTTCCACCGCCATTGTCGCTAGCGCTGTCACTTGAGCTTCCACATGCAGCTAAGGATCCAACCATAAGTCCTGCAAGTCCTAATGCTGCAATTCTTGATAATCTTTTTTTCATTAATTCTCCGAGAATGATTTTAGTTTTTTGGTGAT
>CAVJBW010000178.1:0-3593 GCA_963647625.1 Lachnospiraceae bacterium | reverse complement strand
TGAAGTATCTTCCGTCCATGTGGCGGAATTCTTCCATCTTATAATTTCATAGGTTTTATCCTTTTGATTGATTTTAATCGCGATTGCTAGCTGCTGGGAAGAATCCTTCCCAATGACCGTAGATAGTACTCCATTTTCATAAGTAGTATCTTGTGGCAAGGACTGAAAATCTCCTTCTTGCAATAGGTGATCTACCTGGGCTAGCCATTGCTGTCCTTTACTTTCATTTTCATAAATCACTCTCACATGGTCTGCCGCTTTTTTGGTTTCATTATAGTCGGCCCGTGCAGTCATCATGCTCAGCACTGAAAGCACTACCACACACAAAATCACCACCGTAAACAAGACAAAGACCGTTCCTAAGCGAATTTTCTTAGCTTTCATCTAGAGCCCTCCGGCAAATATTTTTCTGTGGTAAGTTCATATATCACTTCTTGGTTCTGGTCAAGTACCGTAAAATGCACTTTTTTCAATCCCTGTGAAGTCTTATTCTCCTCATAGTCTAGCTCATAATCTGCAGCTTCTATGGTTTCTACCACCTGAAGCTGATCATCGAAGTAAAGACATTCTTGATCCTTACTTTTTTTTGTAAAGCATTCTATTACATCAAGCAAATCTCCATTGCTACTATAAGCCTCCGCTGCCGTTCGACAGATTTGAACACCATCTTGCAACATTTTGGCCTTTTGACTCTCTTTGATAGCGTTTCCATAGATCTGCACCAGCAAAACCACAACGACAAGAAAAACCATCATCAAAATAACCATCTCTAGGCCATAGGAAAAGAGGCTTGTATTTCTATTTTTCTCTTTCATCGCTGCCTCCTTGTCCACTTCTTATTGCAACTGCGAACCTGCCTTCCTGAGTCGTCACTTGTAGCAGCTTTCCATTCTCCCTTAATTCCAATGACAGGGTCTTTTCATCAGTAATGGTCTCTGCCTTTGTAAGGTCTGTCTTTTCATCTTTTTGAGTAAAGAGCTCCATCAGTTTGCCCTGGGAGATGAATATTCTAGTTTCATAAGAATTCTCTTCTTCTCGAAGCACTAGCATATCTGACTGTCCATCGAATCCTTTTTGGACCACGACTGCCCCTTTGCTATCAAGAGAAGATACTTTACTTTGAATATAGGCGCAGGCTGCTCTGCTTTTTTCATTTTGAATTCTGCTTTCCGTGAAAGAATTGTAAAGTCTGCATCCGATCAAAGTCAAAAATAGCAAAGCAAGAATCAAAATCCCATATAAGATAAGCATGCTAATGGAAGACGCTGATTTTATATTTTTTGATTTCATATTATTCTCCCTTAACTAAAACTTTTACTTCTGGAAGTAAATTTGCAGAATAGGCTTCATAGGATACTATAAATTTATCGTGGTTAATAATCAGTCCATAGCTTTCTTCTAGATAAGTGACATTTGCTGGATATACGCCTTCTATGGCATAGCATTGCACGCATAATGACAAAATGGTCTTTCTTAGTTCCTCTTGCTGTTGTTTTAACTGGTGACTTTTAAGCATGCTGATGGATTGAAACAGAATAACCACACAAGCTACCACTACAAGCAAGACAATCAAAGCATTTCTTCTTTTTTTACCTGGAGATTTTTTTTCTACATACATGGCACAACTCTATCCAATCGTTCCCAAAATACCCACCAGTGGAAGCATCACACTTAAAAGTGTGATTCCAATTGCTGCAGTAAGAAATCCTGTCAAGGCCGGTTCCACTCGGTCAATTACTTGTGTAGCCTCACTTGCCGCATCCTGACTTACCGTCTCGGAAATCTTGCTTAAGGTTAAATCAATCTTTCCAGAGTGTGTTCCGCTAATCAACATGCGTCCATATAATGGAGGAAGAATCTGTCTTTCATAAAAGGCTTGGCCTAAGGATTTGGCCTGCTTCATATCCACCAAGACCTGACCTATCTTCTTTTTTAATGTCTCATGAGTGATGGTTTTTTCCGTTTCAATCATGGCCTCATCGGTATTCATTCCACTTGCAACCAAGGTGGTCAGTGCTTGTAAGCACTCGGACAAGGCAAGCTTGTAAGAAGCCGACTTGGTAAGAGGAAATCGGGCTAACAGATTAGACATTCTCTTATGTCCTTTGCTGGTTCGATACATTAGCATTCCAATCAATGTAAGCACCACTAACGCCAATGTAATCACAAGAGCAATCACCCCAATAACTGTTGCAACGGTTACATAAGCATAGGAAGAACCTGCAATCGTTCCCGATAGGTTCTCATATACTCCGATAAATACCGGCAAGACCTTTGTTACCATCACAATCAAAACCAAACACATCAAAAGTAACAATACAAAGGGATATACAATCGATGAGTGAAGCCTTTGGCGTATCTCATCTTGCTTCTCATAATATTCCGTTAGGGAAGAAAAAGATTTTTCTAATCTTCCTGATTGTTCTCCGATTCGGATCATTTCCTTTGCATAATCCGGCAAAAATGTACACTCTTCTACTGCCCCACCAAAACCTTGTCCTAAGATCAGCTTCTTTTGAATCTCTTTTAAGTCACTTTGATAGCGGTTCTCATCTGAATCGGTAAGCAAAAGTTCAATTGCTTCCTCTGGCATGATGCCTCCTGAAAGCATCATTGCCATATTTTCACAAAATATACTGACATAAGCGTAGTCTACTTGCTTTTGCGCCATGCTCTTCCTCCCATTTAATAGATATAACGCTGGGTATATAAAGTATCATCATCTAGTTCCTCTGCGTCTACCCCATTTGCTGCAAATGTAATATCGATTCGATTCCAGTCCTCGGCATCTGCGGCAATTTCTACGGTTACCCAGCCTTTTGATTCTAGATAAACCTTGTTCCAAGCATGATAGACATTGCTCGGAGACACATATCCAGTAATCAGCTGACATGGTATATCACAGCTACGAAACATTGCTGCTGCTAAGGCCGCATAGTCAAAACAAATCCCCATGCCACTACTTAAGGTTTCATCAGGGTTGGGCAAATACCCGCTTTCAACGCTAGAGGCCTTCTCTTGATCATAACTAATATGCTCACATAAGTAATCATATACAATGGAAACAAAATCAGCATCATCTTCTGCTTTTTGTGCCAACTCCTTGGCAAGAGCAACGCAATCAGAGCTCTCGTCGTACTTTACAACTTCACTTGGTCTGATATAAGGGGCAAATTCACTTTCTAGTTCCACCTCATAATCTATAGAAAAGATATTGGCATATTTGGCATCTGATATATACTCAAGAACCGTAATCGCATAGGTTCCATCTCCCATATTCAAAGGATAGTATGCCACCTCATCCTCCTTTGGCAAGTCATAAATATAGCTTTCTTCGCCCAGACTGATCTTTAATTTTAAGGTCTTATCTTCCTTTGCTTTTATTGCCAAATATCCAGATGACAATTTACTTTCATCAATGAAAATATTTCCATCTAAATAAGAAGATGCCTCCTTCGTATCAAATTCGCAGTTCTCAAACCCTGTTACTTCAAACCCTTTTGTGGTCGTCGTATTCTCATTCGAACATCCTAAGGTGCCTAGAATCAGCAATAAAAACAAAGGAATCAGACATATTAGATGTCTCGCTTGCT
>CAVJBW010000177.1:0-3598 GCA_963647625.1 Lachnospiraceae bacterium | reverse complement strand
TCCTCCTTATTTACTTTTGATTGATTTTCTTAATTTTAAGATCTCTGTAGGAGCTTTACTACAGTATCCTTTTAGGATATCTGGTAACGTGTCGTCGTCGAAATCGGCTTCAATTGCTTTTTTATCTAAAGTTGTTGTTATTTTTTTGTACTTATCAGGTACAAGGCTGTCCATAACAGCCTTTTCAGATAATTCTTTACAATCAAAGTTGCTATCGATTCCGCCAGACATGGAAACACTGATGATGTCTCCTGTGATGGTTGAAATCTCAACCACTGGTGCAGCTTCGATAGAAGAGATTTTCCCCTCAGCTGCTAATTTTTTAACGACCTCGTCATATTTAGAAGATTTTACTTCTCCTTTTAGACGATCGGCGATTGCTTTCAATCTAGCAATTTGATCGTCTAAAATTACTGAAGCAGTAATCTTAGTTTCAATCGGAGCATCAGCTCCTTGTTTTAGGATTTCCTTTAAGGATAAATCCTTTTCATTTATTTTTATTATTTCTTTTTTGGTTTTTGTTGCCATAATAATATTATTCTCCTTTTTTAATTATATTCTCCACTAACGGGCTAGGCACTCATATGGCGAGTGCCCGGGAACCCAAAATTATTTAATTCTATCTAGATGCTAGATAGCGTGGCTACCTATCACATCAATTAAGAATGGGGCCAACTCTTCGTTGAGCTCCTTTTCTGAATTAAATAATCTATAATGCGGATAAATATCCGCAACGGTATTGCACATTATGCCAATACCTAAAACAAAGATATTGTCTTCAAGCTCGATCTTTCTGACAATATCTTTTAAGTCATTTGTTGATCCACAAGTTGCTCCGTCACAAAGGACGATAAGGAGCTTTTTCTTGTGGTTGACTTTCTTTAGGTTTTGCCATATATAATAGAGGTTAACCTCCTCCCAGTTTCCTTGGAAGGTTGGGAATCTGTTCTCCTTTTTTATATATTTTTGCAAACTTGTATCGTTTAAAGCAAAGAATGGCTTTGCTTCGTTAAAAGGATCTTCAAAGCCTTTTTCTCGGATAGTAATGGATGTTCCATCGTAGCTGTCCGAAGTTCTTGTAAAAGCATTACATTCAAATGGGATGTTGGCCCAATCGCACGCTTGTGCAAGAACAAGAGCGGCTCTGGAGCAAAGGACGGATTTTTCTCCGCACATTGATCCAGAGTTATCACATAAAAGCGATACGCAGAGATCTACTGCCTTTCCTCTTTCTTGCTTTTTTTTGAACAGTTTGACATCAGGAACACCTGCCATTTTCGAGTTAATGGCTCTCCTGACATCAAAACGACCAGATGTAAATCCAGTCGTTTCTCTTGGGGCAATACGCCCCTTGAAGAGTTTCAAGAACTTTGTGACGTCGTTGATACAGTCACCGAATTCCTCGATTTGTTGATCGAGGATGTCAATGACTTTATTATCATAAGTCACATCGTCTTTGGCAACGATCCACTCGTGATCGTCACCATTATGAACGAAATCATTGAAGACTTCGTCCATAATTTCTTCGTCCCCTTCATTTTCTTCTAAAGGAGGTCTATCCTCCCCTCCAGAAGATTCTGAATCCTCTCCGGATTCCTCTTCCTCCTCTTCTTCTTCTGATTCATATTCTTTTGAATCAGAGCCAGGGGCAGAACCCCCTTTCTCTTCATCTTTGGGGTCTTCTTTGTCCCCATCACCTTCAGAATCATCATCGGCAGCGCCGGAGCCTCCTTTTGTAATGGAGTCACCGTCAGAAGCTTTGGCTCCTGTTGGCATTGGGGAACCCCCACCTTTGCCAGTGCCGCCAAATTTACCAGCGGTAATTTCTTCTGGAGCTGGTGTTTCGCTCCAATCGAATTCAGGAATACTATTTACAATCCATTCTCCGAATTTTATCGCTTTTTGGATTCTTTCTGTGGCATTTTGTTCGGTCAAGAACCCCTTAATGTGATCAAGGATTTCTTTCTCATATTTATTAAAGATCACACAGGATCCTTTTACCTTAGTTCTTCCACATCTTAGCATAAGAAGAAGATAATTTAAAAATCCTGTGATTTTACCATCATCTTCGTAGCTTTCTGCTTGTGGTTCAAACAATTTTTTAATGTTCCACCTAAATAATTCTTTAGGCTGGACATCGTAAAAATAATATTTCTTACAATGTCTAGAAATTGCCGCTTCGATAACAGCATCCTCTAAAATATTGAATATTTGATGGAATAAATTACGAAATTCTGGTTTTTCGTAATTTTGAATCGATCTATCCCACATATCTGTAAAGAGATCATGTCCCATCTCGTGGTAAAATAAAGCCATAATGGCTATAACGCTTTCTGAAATATAAGGCTTTATCTTACTTTTCTCATCAAAAGTATTAGGCATACTAGTAATTTTCTTTACTAAACCACCTCCTAACATGATTCTAAGAGATTTGCTGTCTTTACCAAATAAAGTGGTATAGGCGCCACCTTCTCTGGCATTAAAAGAAACATTAATATTTCTTGAGCCTCCCATTACGGAGGCTTTTAAGCGTAAGTACTCACGAAGAGTGCTTCCGCTTGCTACGATGTAGCCGTTATAAACAGCGGCCATCATCTTTTCGGCCGAAACCGTTTTTGTTTTCTTGGCCATATTTTTTTCCTTTGGGCCTTTGCCCCGCCATCGGCGCTACCTGTCAATTCAGGATTTCTCTGCGTGTAGGATGCGCAGCCCCCGTGATTTTTAATAATATCATAAATATTGGTATTTTGTAACAACACACCAATCACATGTGTATTGTATTTTTTTGCATCTAAAGATGTCCCTTATGTAAGGAGACATCCCGCCTCTATACCAATAACCATCAAATGCTTTCTTGCATTTTTCTAGTATGGTTGAAGTAGTTAAAGTCAAACCTGGAACCACTTTAAATTCAACAGGTTCTTCTCTTTTGATGTCATCATCTTCATCGATAAAGACGAAGATGGTTTTTACTATTTCTTCACAAGACTTGCTCCTGTAAAGCCATTCTGAAGGGTCAGCGTCGACTCCAAAATAGCTTAATAGGGCTTGTGCCTTGGCCTTACCACGTAAGCTGCCAACAATGCCCCATACTTTTTCACAAGAAGCATAAAGACCATCTCTTGTATAGTCTTTATTTTTTAGTCTTTCAGAGATTGTGTCTTTATAAGAAGCAATCTTTAAACCTGCTTCTTTTTTAGCTTCTTCTAAATGGAAGCCGTTTTTGATCAAAAGCGATATATAATCGCAGTAATCAAAGCCGACTTTGAGAATTTCTTCTTCCATATTTTCACCTCCTTTTTTATTATGAGAGCTATTCACCCGACACTCACGAACGGGGGGAAGACTAGAATTCTTCAAAGAAGCTCATACGAGCCCTTTTTTGGCCATTATGGCCTTTCCCCTTTTTTATTTTTTTTAAAGGAGAATACACTCCTTTTTCTTTTTTATAAGGAGTTTTTACTCCTTTTTCTTCTTTTTTAGGAGAATACGAATATTCTCCTTTTTCATTTATTTCAATAAAATTTATTAAATTCATAGTATTTCCTCCTAACGACACTCCCTAGGGTCTACCGACCTGGCCTATGACAACCAGGAT
>CAVJBW010000176.1:0-3633 GCA_963647625.1 Lachnospiraceae bacterium | reverse complement strand
AAGTTTGTATAAGGAGATTTATTATGGCAAATGAAGATAAATTAAAGGCTTTAGATAGTGCAATTGCACAGATTGAGAAGAATTATGGCAAGGGTTCCATTATGAAGCTTGGTGACCAAAGTGCCAATATGAATATTGAAACAGTTCCTACCGGTTCTTTAAGCCTTGATGTTGCTTTAGGAATTGGTGGAGTCCCAAGAGGACGAATCATCGAAGTTTATGGCCCAGAATCAAGTGGTAAAACCACAGTGGCCCTGCATATGATTGCTGAAGTTCAAAAGCGTGGTGGAATAGCTGGATTTATAGACGCAGAGCATGCGTTAGATCCGGTTTATGCCAAGAATATTGGTGTAGATATTGATAATCTTTATATTTCACAACCTGATAGTGGAGAGCAGGCTTTAGAGATTACAGAGACCATGGTACGTTCTGGGGCTGTTGATATAGTAATTGTTGACTCAGTTGCGGCTCTTGTCCCAAAGGCTGAAATAGATGGTGAGATGGGTGACTCTCACATGGGACTACAGGCACGTTTGATGTCTCAAGCACTTAGAAAGCTTACCGCTGTTATAAGCAAGTCCAATTGCGTTTGTATTTTCATTAACCAGTTACGTGAGAAAATCGGTGTTATGTTTGGTAATCCAGAAACTACAACTGGAGGTCGTGCTCTTAAGTTTTATTCTTCTGTTCGAATGGAAGTACGTAGAGTAGAAAATATTAAGGTTGGTGGTGAAATTGTAGGAAATCATACCAGGGTAAAGGTTGTTAAGAATAAGGTTGCACCTCCATTTAAAGAAGCTGAATTTGATATCATGTTTGGAAAAGGAATATCAAGAGAAGGTGATCTGCTAGATCTTGCAGCTAATATGGGAATTATTAATAAGTCTGGTGCTTGGTATGCCTATAATGATGAGAAGATTGGACAAGGACGCGAGAATGCCAAGACTTATTTGAGAGAGAATCCTCAAATCTTCGACGAAATTGATCACAAAGTACGTGTAGCATATAATCTTGTCGAAGATGAAGGTGAATCAGAAGAATAAATGTTGGAGATTATTAGCGTAAGAAAGTTGCAAAAAGGAAAGTTCTTGATCACGTTTGACAATGGTATTAGTTTACCTCTTTATAAAAAAGATTGTCCTGGACTATGCTTTGAAGAAGGGCAATTTCTTGACCAAGAGACTTATGATGATTTAATAAATCAGACTTTGCGACTCCGAGTGCAGAAAAGGGTCTTATATTTGCTTGAAAAGATGGACCGTACGGAATATCAGTTGCGAGATAAACTAAGACAAAATCATTATCCTGATTTACTGATAGACCACGGTATTGCTTATGCTAAGTCTTATCATTATATTGATGATTTGCGCTATATTGAAACCTATATAAGGCAAAGCAAAGATAAGAAAAGCAAACAGCGTATTAAGATGGATTTGATACAAAAAGGATGTTCTAAAGAGCTAATAGAGGAAGCTTTTGAGAATGTTTTAAGTTGGAATGAAGAAATCCAAATACAAAATCTTTTGCATAAAAAGAAATATAATCATGAAGAAGCAGAAGATAACGAAAAAAGAAAGATCTACCAATATTTGCTTAGAAAAGGTTACAAAAGCGAGGATATACTTCGTTGTATGAGAGTAAGTGAATAAAAGAATAATTTGAAGATTATAATCTAATTAAAATAAAGAGAATCACCGAAAATAGTGTGATTCTCTTTGTTTTACAAGGCTCTCCTAGGTGAGAACACTTGACACAGTAGAGTGAAAAAGATTATAATCTATATGTTGTGATTATGACAGATATTGAAGATTTAGAGAATATCTATTTTTACAATAAATGGTTATATTGTACAATGAAAATTAAATAAAGGAGGTGTTCCTGTGTTAGGTACTGTAATTGCTGTTGTGATCGCGGTTGTAGTCACTGCTGTTGTAGCTGTTTTTCTAACTCGCTCTAAGCTTCAGAATGCTGCGGATTCCACCATTGGTAATGCTGAAAATAAGGCACGTGAGATCATTGACGATGCTGTTAAAACGGCAGAAGCCAAGAAAAGAGAGACTTCCCTAGAAATCAAAGAAGAGTCTATAAAGGCGAAGAATGATTTAGATAAGGAAATCAAGGATCGTAGAGCTGAAATTTCAAGAAGCGAAAGAAGAATCGAACAGAAAGAATCCAATCTTGATCGTAAGCTTGAAAATGCAGAAAAACGTGAATCGAACCTTAATGCTAAGGAAGAGCAATTAAAGCGTAAAGAAGCAGAAGTTGATAAGCTTAATGCAGAACGTGTACAGGAACTTGAGAGAATCTCTGGATTAACCTCCGAAGAAGCAAAAGATTTTTTGCTGAAATCTGTTGAAGAAGATGTGAAACTAGATGCTGCTAAGCTTGTGAAAGAGCTTGAAGCAAAAGCAAAGGAAGAAGCTGGAAAGAAAGCAAAAGAATATGTGGTAACAGCGATTCAAAAGTGTGCTGCAGATCATGTTGCTGAAACAACTATTTCCGTTGTTCAACTTCCAAATGATGAAATGAAAGGCCGTATTATTGGTCGAGAAGGACGTAATATACGTACGTTAGAGACACTTACTGGAATTGATCTCATTATCGATGATACTCCAGAAGCAGTCATTTTATCAGGATTTGATCCGGTTAGAAGAGAAGTTGCAAGAATTGCTTTGGAAAAATTAATCCTTGATGGACGTATTCATCCAGCAAGAATTGAAGAAATGGTAGAAAAGGCTCAAAAAGAAGTAGAAACAATGATTCGTGAAGAAGGAGAATCAGCTACTTTGGAAGTGGGAGTTCATGGTATTCATCCAGAACTAGTAAGGTTATTAGGTAAGATGAAGTTTAGAACAAGCTATGGACAAAATGCTTTAAAGCATTCTATCGAAGTTGCACATCTATCAGGTCTTTTGGCTGCAGAAATTGGTGTTGATATTAGATTGGCAAAACGTGCTGGTCTATTACATGACATTGGTAAGTCAGTGGACCACGAATTAGAAGGCTCACATATTAAGTTAGGTGTGGACCTTTGCAAGAAATATAAAGAAAATCATACTGTTATTAACGCAGTAGAAGCACATCATGGAGATGTGGAGCCAGAATCTTTGATTGCATGTATTGTTCAGGCTGCAGATACTATTTCTGCTGCAAGACCAGGAGCAAGAAGAGAAACTCTGGAAACTTATTCAAACAGACTTCAGCAGCTTGAGGAAATTACAAATGACTTCAAGGGCGTAGAAAAATCATATGCTATTCAAGCAGGTAGAGAGATTCGTATCATGGTTGTTCCAGACCAGGTTAATGATGCTGAAATGGTATTAATGGCTCGTGAAATTTCAAAACGAATTGAGGATGAGCTAGATTATCCTGGACAAATCAAGGTGAACGTAATCCGTGAATCAAGAGTTGTTGATTATGCAAAATAATAAAAAGCTTTCGCAGATATGCTGAGGTTTTATAAGGCAGTATGACAATACTTGATAAAACCGAGGCTTAGCAAAGGAAGAATGAGGCTTTGACTGTAAAAGGTCAGAGCCTTTTTTCTATTTCTATGAAATCGGCGCTTTAATAATTTGAAAAACAGCCGTCTAGAAGATATAATAAAACCTAGAAGTAATTGTTGGATATATA
>CAVJBW010000175.1:0-3658 GCA_963647625.1 Lachnospiraceae bacterium | reverse complement strand
CTGCATCAAATACATGCTGCTTGCTCCACTTTTCGGTAGGATAGCTAGCATTAAGACTAATACTCCCATTCCTCCTATCCATTGGTTAAAACTTTGCATAAAGGCAGCTGTATGAGACAGATTCTGAGGATTCCGAATCAAAGTAACCCCGGTGGTGGTAAAGCCTGAAATATTTTCAAAAAAAGCATTTAAATAATGAGGCATTTCCCCACTTAAGGTAGGTGGAATTGCCCCTATGCCACTTACAACGATCCAGCATAAAGCGACCACTATAAAGCTTTCCTTGGCATAGAAATTCTCTTTTTTGGCCTTTTTGATGCAGCCTAAGGTACCAATCAAGGCACATAAGATCGCGGTAGCCAAATAATACAGGCCTTGCCTTTCCTGGTAGATCAAGGCGACAAGACAGGGTGCAAGAAGAAGCAGTGATTCAATTTGTACCATTTTAAAGGTAAAATACCTAATTATCCCTCGATTCATCTTTACCTCATAATATCCGCAATATTTTCTAATCCACGACTCTTAGTCACAACAATGACCGAATCATTTTTATGTATTTCATCTTGTCCACCTGGAATGATAATCTTTCCCGAGCGTACAATGCAGGCAATCAGAAGATTCTTTTTCAAATGTAGCTTTTGCAGTGGAATTCCAAGAAAATCATGATCATTTCGAACTACAAATTCTAGCACCTCAATTTGGTCATCCACTAACTGGTACAAGGTCTCCACATTACTGCCCATGGTATTACTCATGGCACGCACATATTGTAAGATCTGCTCCGCCGTAATCTTTTTAGGATAGCACACACTTCCCACATCCAAGGTCTTTAAGATGGCATCATGTTCCATCTTGTGAATTTTGGTAATGGCCTTGACTCCTGGATATTGCTGGGCATACAAGGAAAGCATGATATTTTCCTCATCAAAATTGGTCCATGCTACCACTGCATTCATATTTTCAATGCCTTCTTCTTGCAGAAGCTTTCGATCCGTTCCATCTCCATGAAGGATTAAAGCTTTCGGCAAGATATCATTTAGCTCATTGCAGCGTTCCTTATCTTTTTCAATAATCGTTACAGAAATTCCCATGGAAAGAAGCTGTTTTGACAGATAGACGGTGGTTTCACCTCCACCAACCACTAATACTTTATGAATTTTTTTATTCATATTGCCAAGCTTACGCATGGCAAGCATCACTTGTGACGGTTCTGCCACAAAATAAAGGGTATCTCCTGATTCCACCACATATCTTCCATCTGGAATCAAGACGCTATCTTTCTTCTGCACTGCCACCACTAGCATATTGACCTTGTGCTTAGAAGCAATATCCATAAGCTGACAGCCAATTAGTGGTGATTCATCCTTTACCTTACATCCAAGCAGGTCCAAACGCCCTTTTGCAAAATTCTCCACTCGAATGGCAGATGGAAACTTTACTAGTCTGGCAATTTCATGAGCGGCTGCCATCTCTGGATTGATGACCAAAGAAAGTCCTAGCTCCTCCTTAATAAAAGAGACTTCCTCCATGGTATAGATAGGATTACGAACCCTCGCTATCGTCTTGCAATCTCCTGCTTTTTTGGCGATCAAGCAGCACAAAAGATTCAGCTCATCTGCCGCCGTAACCGCAAGTAGAACATCTGCCTTTTTTACTCCGGCATCGATCAACAAGCTGCGACTTCCACCATTTCCAATAAAGCCCATGACATCATATTCGCGAACCACTCGCTCTACACGACTTCTCTCTAAGTCCACCGCTGTAACATCATGTCCTTCCTTCACCAATTGCTCGATCAAGGTTCTTCCTACATTTCCACAGCCCACAACAATTATCTGCATCTAGATCCTCCTGATTGTTTGGATATCTTCCTTCGTTAATCACTTCCTATAATTCCCTATACTCTACATCAATAGGACCCTGGCTGCGAAATCCTTTTGATTTGATTCCAAGGAATAAATCTCCCAAGGCATCTAATAATATGGCAAGTCCAATAAGACGAAGACCAAAACTCCATACACCAAATGCATTAATAATAAGCAAAATGCCAAGTATGATTGTGACTATGGCTATAATCATAGAAAGTACTTTGTCTGCCGCAAGGGCTTTCGCTACCTTAAAATCACGAATTCCATGGATTAAAAGCACGATTCCAATCAGAGCTGAGATCAGCCAGATGACGCTGCCCGGCATAAAGACAAAGATGATTCCGATTACCAAAATCACCACACCTCCGGTCAGTCGCATCGCTCCAATAGGTGCAGCCAAATAAGTAACCAAACTAAAGATTCCCGACACTAATAACAAGATTCCTACTAATTTGATCACCGAAAATGAAGTCTGCATCGGCCAAACCAAAAGTAAAATTCCTATAATAAATGATACTACCATAGTAAGAGACAAATCGACTCTTCCTTTACCTGTTTTATTTTTCATAAGTAACCCTTTCTTGCTGTTTATTTGCTACTTTATTTTTTCATTTAGATACACTATAGACCACTCCTTAGCTATTGACAAGATAATCCATCTCTCTTTCTATGAAAACTTGAATTTTTCCTCAAAAACTATTATAGTGATAGTTAATCGCTTAAAGGAGGAAACAAGATGCCAATCAAGGTTCAGGACTCATTGCCTGCTACTTCTATATTAGAAAATGAAAATATTTTCGTAATGACCGAATACTTTGCTCTACATCAGAATATCCGACCATTGCGTGTATTAGTATTAAATCTGATGCCTACAAAGATTGTAACAGAAACACAGCTTCTTCGTAAGCTTTCCAATACTCCACTTCAGATTGAGGTAGAGTTTTTACAAACTTCATCCTATCAACCACAACACGTAGATCCTTCTCATTTGGATTCTTTTTATCGTACCTTTGATGAGGTTCGTGGGGAAAAGTATGATGGCATGATTATTACCGGAGCACCTCTTGACCAGGTCGAGTTCGAAGATGTGGAATATTGGGATGAACTGTGCGAAATCATGGAATGGACCAAGACCCATGTTCATTCCACTATGCACCTTTGTTGGGGCGCATATGCTGCTTTGTATTATCACTATGGAATTCAAAAGACCAATCGCGCCAAGAAGCTTCATGGAATCTATGAACATGACATTTTAAAGTGGACCTCTCCGCTATTTAGAGGCATGGATGATCGCTTCTTTGCTCCCCATTCTAGATTTATCGACTGCTTAGAAGAAGATATTCTTGCAGTGGACGAATTGGAGCTTTTAGCTACTTCTCCAGACGCTGGAGTCACCATTATGAAGACCACAGATTCTCACAAGTTCTTTATGACTTGTCATCCAGAATATGATGCCGACACCTTGGCTCAAGAATATTTTCGAGATAAAGAAAGAGGAATGAATCCGGAGCTTCCTGTCAATTATTTTCCAAATAATGATATCAGCCAAAAGCCGATTGTTCGTTGGCGTTCTACCGGACAACTGATTTTTTCCAATTGGCTCAATTATTATGTCTATCAGACAACACCATATGATGTTCGGGATATTTAAAAAGATTCTATTTACACATAGCAAACCACAAAAGAAGAGTTTCCACGCGGAAACTCTTCTTTTATAAATATTTTACTTAACGCATTTTCATCAAATCATCAATCGTTACTATGGACCCTTTTTGTAAAGATGCCGGCAC
>CAVJBW010000174.1:3063-3683 GCA_963647625.1 Lachnospiraceae bacterium | reverse complement strand
ATCCTAGGTCTTTCAAAAACAGCATAGGTTCCTTTACCGAGGCATGCTCTACCTTTGTAGTCAAGATCTTCTTGCCTGCTCTTTGATTGGCTAGAGCGCTTCCAATGATGGCAAGATTATTCGATTCGGTTCCACAAGAGGTGAAATAGATTTCTTTTGCATTTACTTTTAATATTTTACTTAAAATCTCTTTGGCCTGTTTTAAGTGAGCTTCTCCCTCCATGCCTTTTTTGTGTAAAGAGGAAGGATTTCCATAGTCCTCAAGAAATATTGTATTTATTTTGTCAGCAACAGTTTTCGTCATTTTCGTTGTTGCAGAATTATCTAGATATGCTTCCATTTTCATCCTCATTTAATTCAATTGTTGTCATCAACAAAGACATGGTGGTAATCGCTGCAGTATCCGTTCTCAATATGCGTTTTCCCAAAGAAATAATCTCTGCATATTCTCTGGCCTGATCAATCTCTTCTTGAGAAAATCCACCTTCTGGCCCAATGAAAATTCCGATCTTGGCTGCATGCTTTACTTTTTGTAAAGCAGTTTTTGTAGCTAGCATGCCATCTTTATTTTCATAAGGAACAATCACTAGGTCACATTGATTTTTTGCAGCTTCTAATGC
>CAVJBW010000174.1:0-3053 GCA_963647625.1 Lachnospiraceae bacterium | reverse complement strand
TATTCTGTTACCTTACTTGCCTGAGGAACTTTGCTTCGTTTGGATTGTTTTGCGGCGCTTAAAGCAATTGCCTGCCAGCGAGTTTGTTTTGAAGATGCTTTCTTATCATCTAGTTTCACCACGCAGTATTTCATCTTTACTGGAATAATCTCACTTACACCTAGCTCAACTGCTTTTTCTACAATTGTTTCCATTCGATCCTTTTTAGGTAAGGCTTGATATAAATAAATCTGGCAAGGAAGTTCCGTATCCTTTGCATGATCTAAGATATCTGCCTGAACAAATTCTTTGGTGATTTCGCTGATCCTGCACAGATAATCTTGTCCCTGGCCGTCGCTAATGCGAATTTGTTCTCCTTCTTTCATACGAAGAACATGTCCTATATGCTTCACATCATTACCTGTAATGGTAATAAATTCTTTTCCTACCTGGCTTGGTTCTACAAAAAATTGATGCATAACAAATCTACTTTCTTGCGGTAATAGAAACCCATTCTCCTTGATGAAGGATTTCTAAAATTTCAAGTCCCGCCTCTTCAATCGCAGTCTTTACTGCCTCTTCTTTAAAATCAATAATTCCAGAGGAAATAAATATACCGCCTTCTTTTAAACGTTCTGGTATCACTGGTGCCATAGGAATAATAACATCAGCTAAAATATTTGCTACAACGATATCATAGCATTCCTTTCCTACAGTCTGTTGCAACTTAAGATCATCAATTAAATTGCCTACATAGAAAGTCCCTTGTTCCTTAGGCAAATGATTTATTTCCATATTGTCTCTGGTGGATACCATGCAAGCTTCATCAATATCCGTACCAACAACCTCTTTAGCTCCAAGCTTCAAAGCTGTTATGGACAAGATTCCGCTACCGCATCCTACATCAAGAACTTTATCTTCTTTTTTCATATATTTGCGAAGTTGCTTGATACACAGCTGAGTGGTTTCATGCTTACCAGTACCAAAAGAGATTCCAGGGTCAATTTCAATTAAAATTTTATCACTGGCATCTTCCTTTAATTCTTCCCAAGTAGGTTTAATCAAAATATCATCAATGGTAAAGGAGGCGAAGAATTTCTTCCAGTTGTTGATCCAATCGATATCTTCTGTCACATCAGAAGTTATGGTTCCTTCTCCTACATCCACATACTTTCTGGTATCTTCTATCCCTTCTCTGACCTTTACCAGTAAATCCTTGTATTCTTGGCCCTCTTCAATATAAAAGCTAACATTACATGTTCCATCATCTTCCCCGAGTTCCGGTGGAAAGTCAATAAACATTCCAGCTAATTCTTCTTGGGTAAGCGGCACATGATCTTCCACTTGAATGCCTTCTACGCCTACTTCATCTAACATTGCACTTAAAAAATCACAGGCAACTGTTGTTGTTTTTATGGTGAATTTGTTCCATCTCATCTTGGTATTCCTCCTATTTAAGGATTCTATTATTACATACTAGTTCAGCATTTCATGTTATCACAGATTCCTTCTTGTGGCAACTTTTACATAAAGAAAAGAATGCTCCTATCCCTCATGGCTAAAAAGAATAGTTGCACTCTAAACTTTGGTGAAATCAATATATATCCAGAAAAAAATGTAGCTAAACCGCATACAACTTTTTCCTCAAATTGTCATATTCTCGATTTATTTCTTGTATCGTATATATATCTCCGCTAACATTGTCAGGATGATAAATCTTGACCAAATCTTTATATCTCTTTTTTAATGCCAGTTCATTATCCACTCCTACAAAAAAGAATTCTGCAGATACTACAGGCTGTCTTCGTTGAGATTCCTCCATCTGTTTTACAAATTCCTTTTTCATACGAGCAATCTGATCTCTTTGTGCGGCTAGGGAAGCTACTTCCATCTCTAGCTTTTCCCACCGCTTAGAAAATAACTCTTCTTGCTTTTCTAAACATTTTTTCTTAAAGCTATATTGAAGCTCAAACTCCTTTTTGGAATGTTCTAATTGCTTGCGCTCTAACTCTAGTTCACGCTGCATAGCTTTATATTGGTTATTTAAAGCATCCTCAAGATCTCTGCAAGAATCCTTTGTGCCTTGACCAAGTCCATAATCCATAGTGAATTCCCCTTCAATTGCAAAACAATATATAGGTCAATTTGTCAAATCTTTTTCATAATTATACAATATGTAGTAACCATATTCAACTTGATTTTTCTGGTCCTTTAGTCGTGATTATTTATATTCTTTTCCTTAAAACAAAAATCAGAGGTAAGAAAAAAGCTCTTTCCTCTGATTTTCTTCTAGCAACGATAATACTTATTTTACCTTGCCATTATTTTTTCTTTTTGCCAAAAGGTCCCTTGTGGGCACCTTTGTCCTCAGCTACTGTAGCCTTTAGACTTTGATCACTCACTGCATCAAATTGACGCATCAATTCCTTTGCTTCATTAGATAGCTTTGTAGGAACCTGAACGACCAAGGTTACATAATGATCTCCTCTAATATTTTTATTTCTAAGAGATGGTACCCCTTTTCCTTTCAAGCGAATCTGGGTATCTGTCTGAGTTCCTGGCTTAATCGTCTCAACAATAACTCCGTCTAAGGTGTTGATTTTAATATCTCCACCTAGCGCTGCCTGGGCAAATGTAATTGGGGCTGTTGAATAAATATCGGTACCTCTTCTTTGGAAGATTGGATGATTAGATACTGCTACTTCAACTAGCAAATCTCCTCTTTCTCCTCCATTTGTTCCCGGCTCACCTTTACCACGAATACGAACACTCATGCCTTCTTCAATTCCTGCTGGAATAGACACTGCAATTTTCTTTCTCTTGGCAATATAACCAGTACCACGACAATCTGGGCACTTGTCTTTGATTACTTTTCCTGCGCCATTACATTCTGGACAGGTTCTCTGAGATTGCATCATGCCAAATAAAGACTGCTGTGTATAAATGACTTGACCTTGACCGTTACACTTGGTACAGGTTTGAGGTGATGTTCCCTTCTTCGCACCACTTCCATTACAAGAAGTACATTCGTCCTTTAAAGTGATTTCCAGTTCTTTTTCTGTACCAAAGACAGC
>CAVJBW010000173.1:0-3687 GCA_963647625.1 Lachnospiraceae bacterium | reverse complement strand
GATCTGCTTTGCCGTTGGATCTGAAACATATAAAATCTCTCCCTTTACCTTGACTGCCAAGCGCTCATCTGTAATGACTACCTTAAGATCACTTTCTTCCTCTATAGTATCTAAGCTTACTTCTTTATATGTGATGGAATCTGCTTCTAGACTTCCCTGTGAGGTCTCACCTTCCGTCTCAGACTTTCCTTCCTCCTTGGAGGCAGACTGGATATCATAGAAAGTTTCATTAAAAGTATAGCCTTTCGCCATAGCCTGAACCATACTATCGCAATAAAGAGTAACCGAGTTGAATCCTGCATAGTCTTCTGCACTTGCAAAAGTCATATGTACATTTATCTTTTGATTGTCTTCATCAAAGGAGACCTCTCCTTTTTCAATGGAAGCTCCAGAATTCTCCTTGGTATAACTAGCAATTTCTTCATCTATATACTCTTCAAGATCCTCTTGTTCATAGTAATCCTTGGAAAAATCTTCAATAATTGTATTTTCAATCTTTCCATCCTTGCCTACTTCAATGGTGGTAACATCTGTCTTCGTATTGCTTGAACATCCTGCCAAACCTACCACCATAATCCCGGCCATAAGCAAGGCGATCATCAACTTTTTCATGGAATCTTCCTTTCCTCTTTCCTATTACAGCTTCTAAATTCACAATAATCTTATCCATTATACTATGGTCAATGTTCATTTTCAATCTAGAAATTGGGCAGAATTGAATCTGTGATTCGTATATTTATCAAAGAAAGCTCGAACCACCATGCAAAATTGCTTTTGTACCTCTTTGCTAAGCTGAAAGCAATACAGGCTTTTGGCTGGTTTTGCGATCACATACTGCAAAGCATATAAACAAGAAGGATCCAATTCCTTAATGGACAGGCCCTGGCCGCATTCCTTACAATAGATTCCATTTTTCACGAAATCAATATAACTTAAATGCAAGTCCTTTTTGCAGGATAAGCAGTGAAACAAATCAGGATACATGCCGGCTATAACCAAGGTCTTTAGCTCAAAGATTCCCCGAATCAGTTCCTTGGTAAACTTTCCACTTTCCAAAGCTCTTAGGCTTTGAAATACCAAGGTCAACATCTCTACATCCGGCGCATAGTCCGCACAGTAATAATCTGCCACTTCAAGGATATAAAATCCCAGACAGGAAGTATCATAATCCAAGGTCAAGTCTCGAAAATAATATTGGATTTTGGCCCTTTGCATATTGTTCGAGCTTCTACCCATATAAAGCTCAAACTGGCCAAAAGCAAAGGGTTGACTAGCTGCAATCAAGGGGCTTTTGGCCCTTCTAGAACCTCTGGCAAATGCAGTGAGTTTTCCATATTCTTTTGTAAGAATAGTAACCCTCTTGTCGGATTCTCCTACAGGAGTCGCCTTTAGAACAATCCCTGTTATCACATTTGCCTGATCCATCTTTTACTCCTCTTTATAGCCAAAATTCTTTAGTAAGAAGTCACTGTCTCGCCAATCTTTCTTTACTTTTACCCAAAGTTTTAGATTCACCTTACAGTCCAGCATGCGTTCCATTTCAAAGCGAGCATTCGATCCTATCTTTTTTAACATGCTTCCACCTTTTCCAATAATAATTCCCTTATGAGAACTTCTTTCGCAGACAATGGTGGCATCAATATCATAGATATTTCCTTTTCTTCTATATTTCATCTGATCAATTGCCACAGCGATTCCGTGAGGTACTTCTTCATCTAGGGCATGCAGTGCTTTTTCCCTTATGATTTCAGCCACAATAGACCTTTGGGTCTGATCGGTTACGGTATCTTCATCATAAAACATAGGACCATATGGCAAATATTTAAAGATCTGATCCATAAGTACATCTGTATTTTTGCCATGAAGGGCACTAACTGGTACGACTTCTGCAAAATCGCATTCTTTGCGATAGGTATCAATGGATTGAATCAACTCTTCTTTGGTGACGGTATCTAGCTTATTCACCACCAGAATAATCGGGGTCTTGACTTTTTTCAGTACTTCTATGATATGTTTTTCTCCTGCCCCTATAAAAGTAGTTGGCTCTACTAGCCACAAAACAACATCTACATCATTTAGACTGTGTTCTGCAACATTGACCATATACTCTCCTAGTTTATTTTTTGCCTTATGAATACCTGGAGTATCAACAAAAACCACCTGGCCCTTGTCCATATCGGTATAGACTGTCTGGATGCGATTTCTTGTGGTTTGTGGTTTCTTTGATGTAATGGCAATCTTTTGGCCAATCAGTTGGTTCATCAAGGTTGATTTTCCTACATTTGGGCGTCCGATCAAGGATGCAAATCCTGACTTAAAATCCTCTTTCATGAAAGTTCCTTTCTTAATGGAATAAATATTTGGTCTGTTCAAATAAGTTCTCGTCTCGTTCTAGCTTTTGCTCATTTCCAATAGTACAGATATAGTTTTGCTCTAATACTTTTTCAATCAGCTCTGCCTGTCTTTGAATATCTTCTACCTGGGTACTTAATAGCTCGTCTCGCTCTTTTTGAAGCATTTCAATCGTAACACCAGTTAGGTAGGAAGCCATGGAACGCTCTCCTTCCATCATTGGTGTTAATGGAGTATCTCTTTCTCCAATCGCTCCAATGACATACTTGGTCATATCTCTTTGGGAGGCTGTAAAATTGCGTACAAAGTCTGGCATCTTGCGATAGACCTCATAGGTCTCTTTTAATTTTGGATCCCGGTAGGAGGCAAAGGAAAGCTTTCCTAGTCGGCTGAAATTACAGCTGCAGCCATAGGCTCCACCGAGAACGCGCACCTGGTTCCACAGATATTCATAGTTCAGTATATTTTTAAGAACGGACATATATCCTGAATATTCATATCCTTCCTTCTTGAAGTCTCCTCCCTGGGCAACATATTGTACCTGGGATGCAATCTTGAAGCCTTCTGCCTTTGCCTTATTTTTCTCACTAGGAATACCGGATTCTTTTACAGCATCAATATCCTGGAGCTTTTTAAGGGCAAATGCTTCTGCTTTATCTTCAATCATAGGAAGCTGCTCAGCTGCCCCTGTCATGCTTACTTGAAGGGAAGATAAGAGCAGCTGATTCATGGCACTAGAAAGTCCCTTCTTCAAATCCTCTAATCTCTCATCAAAATTCATCTCTAGATCTTCGATAAATTCATAAAATGAAATGCCAGAGATTTGGTCTTTTAGCGCCTCTGCTTGACTAAAGTAGGAACCTAAACGAATAGAAGCCGCAACATTTCCTCCTCTTGTAAGGCTCGCTTGCAAAGAGGCCTTCTTGTTCATAATGATTTCTTTTAATCGTCTCTTGTCATCTAACTTAGAGGTCAAGATAATTTCTTCGAGAAGCTGATAAGCCTGTTCAAAATCTTCTGCTAAGCATTTCATTCCCACTTCGAACATGAGATGATAGGAATCTTGTTTATTTCCATCTACATAAATCTGCAGATTATTGGAATAACCACCCATGCAAAGGTCAATTTCACTGGTCAAGTCATCATAAGTATGATTTTTCGTATCTACCATACTAAGCACATATTGAAGCAAAGATAGATAATAAGAAGTCTCCTTATTGACACCACTTACATCAAATAAGTACTTAAAGTAGATAATTCCTCTCGTTTCATAATCATGATGAACAACCTTCACACCATTTTTCTCATAGACCTGATTCTTGATCGGTCTTACTT
>CAVJBW010000172.1:0-3688 GCA_963647625.1 Lachnospiraceae bacterium | reverse complement strand
TTGTAAAAGATATTAGCACTCTGATTTGTTGAGTGCTAACAACAAGAAAAAGCTTATGGAGTGATGTCGGTGGATCAATTAGATGAGCGAAAAGTTAAGATTTTAAATGCAATCATTAAGAATTACTTGGAAACAGGAGAGCCGGTTGGTTCAAGAACTATTTCTAAGATAGAAGATATGAATGTTTCTTCTGCAACGATTCGTAATGAAATGTCTGATCTTGAGGACCTTGGCTATATTCTCCAGCCTCATGCATCTGCAGGACGAGTTCCTTCCGATAAGGGATATCGATTTTATGTAGATCACTTGATGCAGGAGAAAGACAAAGAAATCGAAGAAGTTCATTCTTATATGGTTGAACATACTGAAAAGGTCGAAACTGTGTTAAAACAAGTAGCGAAGTTGCTTGCCAACAACACCAACTATACGACCATGATTACGGCTCCAAAAGCAAAGAATATATCCATCAAGTTTATTCAGCTTTCCTCTATTAATGAGGAACAGATTCTTGCAGTTATTGTTCTTGGTGGCAATATTGTTAGAAACAAGATTATTGATGTGGACGAGGTGCCAAGCCAAGAAGATTTATTGAAATTAAATATTTTACTTAATTCTGCTTTAAATGGTCTTGGTGCTGAAGAAATCAATCTAGATGTTATTGGAAAATTAAAAGCAAGTGCACCAGATTTTACCACATTGATTTCCCAAATTGTTGATGCAATTGGAGATGTTGTATCCGATGGAAAACAATTAGAAATATATACCTCGGGAGCAAATAATATTTTTAAATATCCTGAGCTTTCTTCTTCGGAAAGTGCATCTGATCTCATCAATGTTTTGGAAGAAAAGAATCAGTTGGTTGATTTTGTGAATGAAATCGAAGAGTCTGCTGGAGATGAAACCGGTATTCAAGTCTACATAGGAAATGAATCTCCAATGCAGAATATGAAAGATTGTAGTATTGTAACTGCAACCTACAACCTTGGTGATGACATGAAGGGAATGGTAGGAATCATTGGTCCGAAACGTATGGACTATGAAAATGTTATGGAAAATCTGAAAACCTTAAGGGCACAGATTGATGATATATTTCATAAGAAAGACTCTTAGGAAAGGAGATGGAAAAAGTGGAAGAAAAGAAAGATGTAAACCAGGAAGTTAACATGGAAGATATAGAAGTGGAGGAAGAAAAAGTTGAAGATGTAGTGGAAGAAAAAACATCTGAGACGGAAGAATCTCCACAAGATGAAGCGAAGGAGAAAAAAAGCTTCAAAAAGAAAAAGAAATCAAAAGAACAAGAAAAAATCGATGAGCTAACGGATCGAGTGCAAAGACAGATGGCTGAATTTGACAATTTCCGCAAAAGAACGGAAAAAGAAAAGAGCCAGATGTATGAAGTTGGAGCAAAAAGCATTATTGAAAAGATTCTACCTGTTGTAGATAATTTTGAACGAGGCTTTGCTACCATTAGTGAAGAACAAAAAGAAGATCCTTTTGCTCAAGGAATGGACAAGGTTTATAAACAGCTTTTAACTGCATTAGAGGAACTTGGTGTAAAGGAAATCGAAGCAGAAGGAAAAGAATTTGATCCAAATCTTCATAATGCAGTAATGCATGTAGAGGATGAAAACCTTGGAGAAAATGTAGTAGCTCAAGTATTACAAAAAGGCTATACTTACCGCGATAGTGTTGTAAGACACAGCATGGTACAAGTTGCAAATTAATAGATTATAGAATTTAGGAGGAAACTATCATGGGAAAAATTATCGGTATTGACTTAGGAACAACAAACAGTTGTGTAGCAGTAATGGAAGGTGGAAAGCCAGTTGTTATTGCAAATACAGAAGGAGCAAGAACAACACCATCTATCGTAGCATTTACAAAAGATGGAGAAAGATTGGTTGGAGAGCCAGCAAAGCGTCAGGCAGTTACCAACGCTGAAAAGACAATTGCATCTATCAAGCGTGATATGGGAACTGATCATAAGAGAACAATTGATGGAAAAGGATATTCACCACAAGAAATCTCTGCTATGATTCTTCAAAAATTAAAGAAAGATGCAGAAAATTACTTAGGAGAAAGCGTAACCGAGGCAGTTATTACAGTTCCAGCTTATTTCAATGATGCACAGCGCCAGGCAACAAAGGATGCAGGTAAGATTGCAGGACTTGATGTAAAGCGTATTATCAATGAGCCAACTGCTGCAGCTTTAGCTTATGGTCTTGATAATGAAGGCGAGCAAAAGATCATGGTTTATGACCTTGGTGGTGGTACATTTGACGTATCAATCATCGAGATTGGTGATGGAGTTATTGAAGTATTAGCTACTTCAGGAGATAACCGTCTTGGTGGAGATGACTTCGACCAGAAGATTACAGATTATATGCTTCAGGAATTTAAGAATAAAGAAGGAATCGATTTGTCTAGTGACAAGATGGCACTTCAGAGATTGAAAGAAGCAGCTGAAAAGGCAAAGAAAGAGCTTTCTTCTGCAACCACAACAAATATTAACCTTCCATTTATTACAGCAGATGCTAATGGTCCAAAGCACTTTGAAATGGATCTTACAAAGGCTAAGTTTGATGAACTTACTCATGACTTAGTAGAAAGAACAGCTATTCCAGTACAAAATGCACTTAAGGATGCAGGAATTACCTCTTCTGATTTAGGAAAGGTATTATTAGTTGGTGGTTCTACAAGAATTCCAGCAGTTCAAGACAAGGTAAAACAGCTTACAGGTCATGAACCAAGCAAAACTTTGAACCCAGATGAATGCATAGCAATTGGAGCATCTGTACAGGGTGGAAAGCTTGCAGGAGATGCTGGCGCAGGTGAAATTCTTCTTCTTGATGTTACTCCACTTTCTCTTTCTATTGAGACAATGGGTGGCGTAGCTACAAGATTGATCGAAAGAAATACAACAATTCCTACCAAGAAGAGCCAGATTTTCTCAACTGCTGCAGACAACCAGACTGCTGTAGATATCAACGTAGTTCAGGGTGAAAGACAGTTTGCAAGAGATAACAAATCTCTCGGTCAGTTCAGATTAGATGGAATTCCACCAGCAAGACGTGGAGTACCACAGATTGAAGTTACCTTTGATATTGATGCAAATGGTATTGTAAATGTATCTGCAAAGGATCTTGGAACTGGTAAGGAACAGCATATTACAATTACTGCTGGTTCTAATATGTCTGATGAAGATATTGATAAGGCAGTAAAAGAAGCAGCTGAATTTGAAGCACAGGATAAGAAACGTAAAGAAGCTATCGATACCAGAAATGATGCAGATTCTTTCGTATTCCAGACTGAAAAAGCATTAGAAGAAGTTGGAGACAAACTTGAAGGTGCTGATAAAGCTGATGTAGAAGCTGACTTAAAGGCATTAAAGGATATGGTGGAAGCTCATCCAAACGCAGAAGAAATGACAGACGATCAGGTAAATGACATGAAGGCTGCGAAGGAAAAATTGATGGAAAGTGCTCAAAAAGTATTTGCCAAGATGTATGAAGGTGCACAGGCAGCTGGAGCAGGTCCTGATATGAGCAACATGGGAGGCGCTGGTCCACAAGGTGGCGGTGAAGCACCTCAGGATGATGTAGTAGACGCTGATTACAAAGAAGTCTAAAAAACTATAAGAAATAGGAATACTCCTGCTAGAAATTTTTGGCAGGAGTATTACCATATC
>CAVJBW010000171.1:0-3706 GCA_963647625.1 Lachnospiraceae bacterium | reverse complement strand
GCTTAAATGACCTTGATGGCAAGACCATTGCAGTACAAAAAGAAACAACTTCTGATATTGTAATGTCTGATTATAAATCAACAGGAACCATTGATGTTAATATTGTAGCAAATGAAAAAGTTACCGCTTGCTTCACCCAGCTGACCAATGGCGAGATTGACGCTGTTGTATGTGATAGCTCTGTAGGAGAAAGCTACGTAGCTAGCCAGGGAGATAAGTATGAAATTGCTTATACTGATCAGTCAGAGCCAGAACAGTTTGCAATTGCATTGGGCATGAAAAATGAAGCCCTTCAAAAGGCAATCAATGAAGCATTAAAGGCTATGGAAGCTGACGGATGGTTAGACGAAACAAGAAATTATTGGTTTGGCAGCGACGCTGAATAAGCCCATATTAAAGGAGCAGTATGAAGGAGCAAGATAAGAGCACACCAGCCTGGAAAAAGACCTTAGCAAAAGTCATTTGTATTGTGGCAATTATTGTTGTGGTTGCAGGGATTCTGTGTGCAGTAAAACCAACAAAAGAAACCATGATCTCTCAAGCATCTGACCAGATGCAGCAGATGATCAAAGAAGATGAAAATAGCAGTAGAAAGCGAGTGACTACCACCTACAATTCTTTAATTGTGGTGAACTATTGTTCATTTACCAGTTCAGGACAAGTGTCCCTAGATGAGAAATATGTAGGATTTGCAGGAAAAGTCTATCATGCAGATGAAGGCCCAGCAAAAATAGCAGGACAGATGGTGAATTATACCTATCGTATGCTAGGCTGTGGAGAAAATCTTTTGCATGGTGCCAAGCTCACAATCGTACTTACGGTACTGTCTACCCTCTTTGGTGTGATATTGGGAACCTTTTTGGCTCTTGGCAAGATGAGCAAGAACAAGGTCCTCTCTAAGATTTGTCAAGGTTATATCTTCTTCTTTAGGGGAACGCCCCTTTTGATTCAGCTGTTTGTAATCTACTTTACTGTGCCTGGAATCTGTGGATTTGCCTGGAGAGATTTATTTGCCGCAGCAGATAGCGAAGCCGTTTATAAGGGAGCTTTTTTGGCAGCCTTGATCGCTTTTGCCTTGAATTCGGGAGCTTACTGCGCAGAAATTGTAAGAGCAGCTATTCAGTCTATTGACAAAGGACAGATGGAAGCTTCAAAGGCCTTGGGAATGAACTATAGACAGGCCATGTCGAGAGTCATTATTCCACAATCTGTGAGACGAATGATTCCACCGGTGTGTAATGAATTCATTATGATTTTGAAGGATGCTTCTTTAGTATTTGCAATTTCACTCATGGATATTACGACCATTTCAAAGAATATTATGACCAGCGAAGGTTCCTATCTGGTATTTATACCGGCCCTTATCATTTATTTGATTATTACGGGAATCTTTACCGTCATCTTTAACAAAATCGAGAAGAAATTCTCCCTTTATGAATAGGAGGAAGGTCGTATGAGTGAGTCTTACGAATATATCTTAGAGACGGAGCATGTGAGCAAAAGCTTTGGCAGTCTCGAAGTGTTAAAAGATATCAATTTAAAAGTAAAAAAGGGAGAAGTGATTTGTATCATAGGTCCTTCAGGAGCAGGCAAGTCAACCTTCCTTCGATCTTTGAATCAATTAGAAACCATCAATAGCGGCAAGATCTATATCAAAGGGGATTTGTTCTTACATAGGGAAAAGGACCATACCATTGCTGATGTATCCAAGGAGAAGCGAAAAGCCTTGCTTCTTGAAATGGGTATGTGCTTTCAGCGCTTTAATCTATTTCCACATAAGACGGTATTGGAAAATATCATGCTTGCACCAGTGACCGTCAAGAAGGAAAATCCAGCCCAGGTCAAAGAAGAAGCCATGAAGCTGTTAGAAAGCGTAGGGCTTGCAGAAAAGGCAGATGAATATCCATCTCGCTTATCCGGAGGACAGCAGCAGCGTGTGGCCATTGCAAGAGCCTTGGCCATGAAGCCGGAGATTATGCTTTTTGATGAGCCTACCTCGGCCCTTGATCCAGAGCTAGTAGGTGGAGTCTTGCAGGTTATGAAAGACCTAGCAGCCGAAGGGATGACCATGCTTTGTGTAACTCACGAAATGGGATTCGCAAGGGATGTTGCAGACAGAGTGCTATTTATGGCAGATGGAATTATTGCAGAGGAAGGCAAGCCGGAAGAAGTATTTACTTGTCCTAAGAATCCTAGGACCCAGGCTTTCTTACAATCTGTTTTATAAAGGAAAAGAACGGGGCATAGACACCATTTGGTGACTGTGCCCTTTTTTATTGAAAAGGGATAAGAGATTTGATAAAATATGTATGATATTTTATGCAAATTATCATGATGGTAATTGATCCGGTTAGAAAGAAGCATGTCCTATGGATGATTATAAAAAAAGAAAAAAGGATTCTTATAGACAACATTTCTTTTCCAAGTTCAAGGCCTTAGGTTGGGTCTTGGGCTTTCTTGTCATAGGAATTTTTATGACCACAAGTCAGGTCCAGGCAAGCCAGACGCCGCAAGATACCAAGGTCAGTGAAGCTAATAAAACCATCAAAGTAGCTTTCCCTATGCAAGAGGGCATGTCCTATTATGGTGAATATGGTAGCTGGGCAGGCTACAATTATGAATATATCCAAAAGATTGCCGAATTTACCGGCTGGAATATAGAATATGTCTCCTATACAGAGAAGGATCTGGATGCTGCTTGTAAGGAGGCTTTAGAGGATTTAGACGAGGGGAAAGTAGACCTGGTAGGTCCTCTTGTTAAAAGCGAAGCAAATCTACAGGCATATGATTTTATTGAGCCGGGATATGGCAATGTCTATTATACCTTAAAAGCGCTTACCACATCTCCTTTACAAGGGGGAAGTCTGCAAGATGAATCCATGGTCAAGGTAGGACTCCTTAAGGGAGATACTACCACCAATGGCAAGGCACACCACTTTTTGTATGATAATGGAATCAATTGTGAATATATCTACTATAAGAACGAAAAAAATCGGCAAGAAGCCTTAAGGCAGGGAAAGGTAGATCTGATTTCAGGGACATCTCTATCCTATGCAGAAGATACCAAAATCGTTGAAAAGTTCTATCCTAAGGAGTATTACTTTGTCACAGCCAAAGAGAATGCTTCTTTGGCAGAGGAGCTTGAGAAAGTAGTTCAAGAGATTAGCAGCGTACAGCCTGAGTTTGAAGAACAGCTTTTTGAAAAATATTTTCAAAGTAACACTTATGAATTTTCCTTAACTGAGGAAGAGAGTGCCTACTTAAAGGAGCTAAAATCTCTCAAGGTTCTGTGTCTTGATTATGATGCGCCTTATGTTTATACAAATCAAAATGAGCCGTCTGGATTTTTAGTATCCATGCTAGATGACTTTGCACAAGCCACAAGCACACAGGTAGAATATACCTTTTGTCAATCGAGAGAGGAACTAGAAGAGAAGATCAAAGAAGACGACTATGACCTAGTCGTTGGAATGCCATTCCAGTCAGATTATTGTGCCAAGATTGGTTATATTCGAAGTGAAGAAATCATGGAAGCACAAATCGCTCTCCTTCACAAAAATGACTACCAGGGGCAGGGGACTTTAGTCATCCAAAAAGGCTTCGAACAGCTCATTGATACTAGTGAATATGACAAGGTGATTTATTGTGAAAATGCCCTAGAATGCATCTCCTATGTAGATGATGGCAAGGCGGATGAAGCCCTAGG
>CAVJBW010000170.1:3033-3725 GCA_963647625.1 Lachnospiraceae bacterium | reverse complement strand
GGATAATAACAGCTGCTCATTCACAGCCTGATAAAAATAATCTTTATTATAAAGACCTGTCAAATTGTCCTCTTTTACTACGGTATAGTTATTGGCACTTTTCTTATAGCGTATCAGATTCTGCACCTTATAAGTCAGTACATCGGCTTTAAATGGTTTGGCTATAAAGTCAACAGCGCCAAGTCTTAGGGCATTCATTTCACTTTCATGATTATCCTGGGTTGTAATAACGATGACTGGTATCTTGGAATAAACCGAAGAAATCTGCATACGGTTGAGTACTCCGAATCCATCTAATTTCGGCATCACCAAATCTAGAATCACAACCATGATTTCTGTAGAGTATTGTCCTAATAATTCTAGGGCTTCTTCTCCATCTTCAGCCATCAAAAGGTTGTAATCTTCCGACAGTAAATTTTCCAAAATGACTCTATTCATTTTTTGATCGTCTACAATCAAAATCGTATCTTTATAATTCATGCTTTTCACCCCTACTATCTGAGATTTTATCGCATTCAACCATTTTTAATTATACTATGAGACCATATCTTATGCAAGATATGGCCTCATTTTATCCTTTAATTCCTATTCCCAACAATCTGCTAGATCATAGATGAGCCTTTGGCTTTTTTCCCATCCTAAGCATGGATCCGTAATTGATTTTCCATAAATTCCATCAAATGGACTTTGAT
>CAVJBW010000170.1:0-2915 GCA_963647625.1 Lachnospiraceae bacterium | reverse complement strand
GACTTTGATTTCCATCTTCAATATAGCTTTCAATCATAAGTCCCTTTACGATATTTTTGATATCTTTCGATTGCCTACAGCTATAAAGCACATCTTTGCTAATACGAATTTGTTCTTCATATCTTTTATTGGAATTTGCATGGTTTACATCCACAATCACGGATGGATTTTGATATTCTTTTTCTCCATACAGTTGTACCAAATCCTGTAAATCTTCATAATGATAGTTTGGTCTTGATTTTCCTTCATGATCAACATAGCCTCGCAAAATTGCATGGGCAAATGGATTTCCTTTTGTTTCCACTTCCCAACCACGATAAATAAAAGTATGACCATGCTGCGCTGCTGTAATAGAATTCATCATAACACTTAGACCACCTTCTGTGGGATTTTTCATTCCCACAGGAATTCCAAGTCCGCTAGCTGTCAGTCTATGTATTTGGTCTTCTACCGACCTAGCTCCTACAGCAACATAAGAGAGCAAATCGGATAGGTATCTGTGATTTTCAGGATAAAGCATTTCATCTGCACAGGTAAATCCAATTTCTTCTACTGCCCTAAAATGCAAGGAACGAATCGCTAAAATTCCTTTCAACATATCTTCTTCCTTGGCAGGGTCTGGTTGATGCAGCATACCTTTATAGCCAACTCCTATGGTTCTAGGCTTATTTGTATAAATTCTTGGTACAATAAAAATCTTATCTTCGACCTCTTCTTGAACTTTCTTAAGCCTATGCAAATAATCTAAGACGGCTTCTTCGTGGTCCGCCGAACAAGGTCCAATAAGTAGTAATAGCTTATTACTTTTTCCCAAGAAAATATCTCTCAATTCTTGGTCTCTTTTCTTTTTGATTTCCCTTATATGATCCGTTATAGGAAATTGTTTTTTTATTTCTAGTGGGACTGGTAATTTCCTTTTAAAGTCCATTTCCATATCTGTATAGCTCATTTTTCTTCCTTCTCTCACTTTTCAAAAAAACCCTTTAAATAACGCAAAAGCGTATTTAAAGGGTTTTCATTTATCATATACAATTCGATGAACAAATTACATATTCATCTGTGCAGCAACTTCTGCTGCAAAGTCTTCTTCTTTCTTCTCGATTCCTTCACCAGTTTCGAAACGAACGAACTTAGTAACCTTAACATCGCTTCCAACTTCCTTAGAAACAGCTGCTAAGTACTGACCAACTGTCTGCTTTCCATCTTCAGCCTTTACATAAACCTGATCAACTAAGCAGATTTCTTTCATTTCTTTGTTGATACGTCCCTTGATCATTCCCTGGATAACCTTTTCAGGTTTCTGAGATTCCTTAGGATCGTTCTGAATCTGAGCTAAAAGAATTTCTTCTTCATGCTTGATGTAGTCTTCGCTGATTTCGCTACGATCTACGAACTTAGGGTTCATAGCAGCGATCTGCATAGCAACATTGGTTAAAGCAGCTTTTACAGTATCATTTACTGCAGAAGTTTCAGCTACAACTAAAACGCCAATTCTTCCACCGCCATGTACATAAGAAACTACACAACCATTCTCTGCAGTTACTTTTTCAAAACGACGAATGGTAAGATTTTCTCCAATGGTAGCAACCTTAGATACAAGCTCTTCTTTAACTGTTTTAGATGCATCTTCATTCCATGGTTCAGCCATGAATGCATCAATGTCAGCAGCATCAGAATTTACTGCCTGAACTGCTACAGCCTTTACAAAGTTCTGGAACTTTTCATTCTTAGCAACAAAGTCTGTTTCAGAGTTAACTTCTACTACAGCAGCTGTCTGATCATCTTTTAATTCTACTGCACAAAGACCTTCTGCTGCTACACGACCAGCTTTCTTTTCTGCCTTTGCCTGACCATTCTTTCTAAGGAATTCAACTGCAGCATCCATATCTCCATCAGTTTCTGTTAACGCTTTCTTACAGTCCATCATTCCAGCACCAGTAAGTTCACGTAGTTCTTTTACCATAGAAGCACTAATTGCCATCTTATCTTCCTCCTAGTATAAATCTTATTCTTCTGTAGCTTCTACTTCTTCTTCAGCTACTTCTACTTCAGCACCCTGATTTGCTTCGATAACAGCATCTGCCATCTTAGATACGATCAACTTAACGGCACGAATTGCATCATCATTACCTGGGATTACATAATCAAGCTCTTCTGGGTTGCAGTTTGTATCAACGATACCAATAAGTGGAATTCCAAGAGTATGTGCTTCCTGGATACAAATTCTTTCCTTCTTAGGATCTACTACGAAGATAGCATCTGGAATACCCTTCATTTCCTTGATTCCACCAAGGTTCTTTTCAAGCTTAGCCTGTTCTTTCTTAAGTTCAATAACTTCTTTCTTAGGAAGAACTTCAAATGTTCCATCCGCTTCCATCTGTTCGATATTCTTTAATCTCTTGATACGACTCTGGATAGTTCTGAAGTTTGTTAACATTCCTCCAAGCCATCTTTCATTGACATAGTACATTCCACAACGCTCTGCCTCAGTCTTGATTGCATTCTGAGCCTGCTTCTTTGTACCAACAAAAAGAATCTTTCCGCCTTCTGCAGCAATATCAAATACTGCCTTGTAAGCTTCATCTACTTTACCTACAGATTTCTGAAGGTCGATGATATAAATACCATTACGCTCTGTGTAGATGTAAGGAGCCATTTTAGGGTTCCATCTTCTTGTCTGATGTCCGAAATGAACACCTGCTTCGAGTAACTGTTTCATTGAAATTACGCTCATTGTTTTTCCTCCAATTGGTTTTTTCCTTCCATATGCTTTCTAACTCATCAAACCTTACGGCACCAAATAAGTCTTACACATATGTGATTAATGTTTCTAGCCTATAAAAAAGACCTATGATATATTATCACAGGTCCTATCCTTCATGCAAGAATTTTTTATTGTTTTGTCAAAATTTTTG
>CAVJBW010000169.1:0-3730 GCA_963647625.1 Lachnospiraceae bacterium | reverse complement strand
AATTTACGATATGAATCAGCTCAAGAATCAATTAGGATATATGCTGATCTATATTAATTCTGATTATTTAGAGGAAATCTGGGATTCTTTGGATTGGGGACAAACAGCCAATGTCCTTGTCTATGATTCCCAGGGAAAGCTTATGGCTTCGAATCATCCGTCAGATACCTATGAAGAAATCTTAAAGCAGGAAGATCTGTCTAATACCAGTGAAGTGATTGGATATGAACATAAAAAGTATGTAGTAAGTTCTCAGAGCATTGGAGAAGATGGCTGGCGCATCAGTATGATAACTCCCTTAAGTCAGGTAAGTAATTATGGAAAGACCTTGGGATGGGAAGTCTTTATTATGGTGGTCATTGCAGTGACCATGTTGCTGATTATGTCTAGACTCCATGCAAGAAATATGGCTAGGCCTATTCGAGATCTTTCCCTTCTGATGGATGCCTACCAAGAAACCAAAGAGGAAGGTTTTTTAAAGGCATCGATGATACTTCCTAAGGAATTTTCCATGGAAAGAGTGGACAATTATGAGAAAAGGGCAGACGAAGTAGGGCGAATCTATCGTTCCTATTATCAGCTTTTAGAGCGTATGCATCACTTGATTCAGGAAAATTATGTCAAGGACCTTGAGACCAAAGATGCTCAGCTAGCCTTGCTTCAAAGCCAGATCAACCCGCACTTTTTGTACAATACCTTAGATCTGATAAATTGGATGGCTCTAGCCAATGAACAGACGGAAATCAGCCAAATGATTACGGCTTTGTCGGATACCTTCAGGCTCAGCCTGATTCGCAATAATAGCCAATATTGTAGCATTGATCAGGAATTGCAATATATAAAAAGCTATATGATATTGCAACAATTTCGCTATGGCAAGCGCTTGACTTATACCATTGAAGGACCAGAGCCTGTGCCGAGTCTGTATATTCCACGTTTTATCTTGCAGCCAATTGTGGAAAATGCCCTAAAACATGGAATTGACCTGCTAGAAGAAGGAGGGCATTTGCAGATTGTAATCAAGGTAGATCAGGATATTCACTTTATGGTAATCAATGAGGGGTGTGAGATTGACTTAGACAAGATGGAAAGAATCTTAGAATTCCATCCTAATGTTACCCAGCTTTTGGCTTTTCAAAATGAAGGCTATGGAGTACAAAATATCAATAGGAGAATCAAGATTCTATGTGGAGAAGACTATGGTTTATCTTATGGCATTACAGACCATACAACAATCTGTGATGTCAAGCTTCCAATCAAGGAAACAGATAATGCCAATTAAAATGGATCCTCCATGCAGGATTCGCCTCCTGCGGTGGGGAGCTTTTTAAGACACACTTTCTATAAAAAAATGGCTGTGCTTGGTGCACAGCCATTTTTAGTGAGTTTTTCGATAGTCTGATAGGGTCATACCTACTTTTTTCTTAAAGATTTGGGAAAAATAAGTATAGTCTTGAAAGCCAACGGCATCAGAGATTTCATACATCTTCATATTGGAATCGGACAAAAGCAGCTTGGCCTTTTCGATACGGAGATTGGTAATATAACTAAGAAAGGTAATACCGATTTCTTTTTTGAAGATATCGCTTAGGTAGGACTTGCTGAGGCCTACGGCATGGGCAGTTTCTGCCAATGAAATATTGTCTGTGTAATGTTGGTTGATATACTCAAGAACTCTTGCTACATTTTTGGAAGGCGCAGAGGTGGTAACTTCCTGGTCCTTCATATATTCCATAATAGAGATAGAAATCTGTCGAATCAAATCTTCTTGCTCTTGAATCTTAGGATATAAGGAACGAAGATTTTTTAGTTGTTGCAATTCAATCGGAATAAACCTGCGGCCGGCATAGGTAGTAGACTGAATCTGATACATACGCAGGAGAATCAAAAAAGTCAAGGAATAGGTATAATTCTCTGCAAGTGGGGAAGGCAAGGTGCGAGGCAGAGAATAAATCTTGCCAATGGCATGCAATAATCCCTCTTTGTTGTTGGCCGTAATGGATTGAAAGAGATCTTCTAGATCAGCATAAGGAATGGACATATGGTGATTGCGAAGATAGGTAAAGTCATCGGTCATTTCTTCTAAATCCATATGGGCGGTCCAAAGCAAACGGTTACATTCGCAGTTCGCTGCAAACAATTCCTCGATTCCATTATGATAATCGCTCATACCTAAGCTGAGTTGCAGACCAGTTGAAGTATGATGGTCGGCATAATCTCTAGCAACTTCCAAAATGACAGAAGATAAGTCCTCCGTCACATTATACAAAAGGAAAAAGAGATACTCATCGGAATAAAAAGCCTCCACATCACCGAAGGATTCTAGTTCTTCTGTAAATTCCCTCATCATATGGTCTAGTGTAGACATGGTATCTTCTATAAAGACAGCATCTGAGTAGTCGAATTTGAGAAGAAAAAAGTCTGCAGCTATAAAGTCTAGCCCCAAGGACTCGTAGGTCTTTTGAAGACGGGGACTTGGGCAAAATGGTTCTTCCATGAGATCAAGAAAGAAGTAGTTCTTGATTTCATTTTCGCGGATCTTTACTTCTTTTTTTAGATGGGTCACATCTGCTTTTTGAGACTTCTTTTCTTCAATCTTGTGATGAAGGGTGAGGAGCATATTTTCGTAGTCTTCCTTCTTGACAGGCTTGAGCAGGTAGTCTTGTACACCAACTTTTACCGCAGCTTGGGCGTAGGAAAAGTCATCATAACCAGACATAATCACGATTTCAACATCAGGCAGTAGCTCCTTGGCTTTTTGGGCCAATTCAAGGCCGCTCATGCGAGGCATTCGAATATCTGTAATGATCAAGTCAGGCTGTAAATCCTTTAGGGAAGATAAGGCCTTCGTAGGCGAGGTAAAACACTCTACCAATTCAAATCCATAATTTTCCATATGATAGGTTTTTTGAATGCCCATAAGAACGATTTCTTCATCGTCTATGAGAACTAGCTTGTATTGGCTCATGGTCTTTTCCTCCTTCTTTGCTTTGAGAATAAGAAATAATAAGTAAGGATGAAACAATTAAAATACATCCTAATATGGCAATCTTGCTTAAGGTATAATGATAAAAAATCGTACTTACAATAAGGCTGGTAATGGGTTCAACCATATTGATAAAGGCTGCTTTTTGAGCTCCTAGCCGGGCAATTCCAATATTTAACAAAACAATGGCAAATAAAAGTAAGACTCCTACCATAATGCTTAGGCCAATAGAAGTAGCGCCAGTTGGCAAGATGGCCTTATGGTTAAAGGCATTTAAAACCAAAGCCGCAAGTAAGACAAAGAGGTTGATATAAAAGGATCTTGCCATGAAAGGAACCTGGCTTGTGGCAAAACGTTCGTTGGAAATAGAATAAAAGACATAGGCAAAGGCCGTGATAAAAGCAAAGAAAATGCCTAGCTTTTGCCCTGAAAAATTGCCACCAGAGATGCATAAAAGACCGAAAATCGATAGAAGGATGGCAAGAATCTTACCTTTGCTTAGCTTTTCTTTAAAAAAGACAGTCATGGTAAGGCAGACTAGGGCAGGATAGAGAAAATGAATCATCGTCACAAATCCTACCGGAATCATGGTATAGGCTTCATTTAGAAAATAGTCCGTTACAAATAAGCCTAGCACCCCTGTAAGAGCTAGGGAAAGAAGCTGTCTTTTGGTGACTTTGAAGCTTTCTTTTCTAAGGATACCTACAAGCAGGGCAGTGAGTCCCGCCGTGGTATTGCAGATAA
>CAVJBW010000168.1:0-3743 GCA_963647625.1 Lachnospiraceae bacterium | reverse complement strand
CACCTTTACTAGGTGATACTAATGTACCTGCAAGAATAAAAGCTGGATTTGCAGCCTTTTTTACCATTATTTTATACAATGTATTACCGGTAAATGAGGTGGATTATTCTGGTATATTAGGTTATTCAGTACTTGTAGTAAAGGAAGGAATTACCGGATTGCTGATCGGTTTTGCAGCAAATTTGTGTAATTCCATTGTTTTGTTTGCGGGACAATTGATCGATACAGAAATCGGTTTGTCTATGTCTTCAGAATACGATCCGTCTACAAGAACCACGGTGACGGTTTCAGGACAATTGTATAATTATCTGGTTTTGCTACTTTTGCTGACAAGTAATTTGATTGGTTATTTGATTTCCGCATTTTCAGAATCCTATTCTTTGATTCCAGTAGGGGGAGCTGATTTTGACTGGGATCAATTTCTAGTGGCCCTGATCCGCTATATGGGCGACCTTATGAGTATTGGATTTCGCATTATGCTTCCGATATTTGCAGTGACCATGATTATGAATTGTATTCTTGGAATTATGGCCAAGGTGTCACCTCAGATGAATATGTTTTCGGTTGGTATTCAAATTAAGTTGCTAGCTGGAATGGGAGCAATGTTTTTGACCATATTCTTGTTGCCTTATGTGGCAGATTATATCAATACAGAAATCAAGCAAATGATTGTAACATTTATAAAAGCAATGTACTAATGGAGCAAGAGATTAGATTCAAGATGGATAAGACAAATAAATATCAACCTTTGCTTGCATATCATCTTCAGTACTTTGCTAAGGAAGGCCCAGGTGGAGAAAAGACTGAGCCTGCTACCCAAAAGCGTTTAGATGATGCTAGAAAAGAAGGAAAAGTATCAAAAAGTAAAGAGCTAACGGCTGCAGTAGAACTTCTTGGCCTGTTCTTGGTAATGAAGATTTTTATGTCCTATGTAGCCAATGGTCTTTTGCGAATTTTTAATACTTTCTATAATAAAATTCCTGAAATTTTGCAGGAAAATCATGGCGGTTTTACGCTGAAGACGACGAGTCAGCTTACCTTACAAAGTTGTCTTTCTATCGTTCTTATTTCACTGCCTTTTTTTGCTGTAGGAGTGGCGGTTGCCATAGGGCTAAATGCCTTTATGATGAAAGGAATCTTGTTTACCACAAAGCCTTTAAAGCCGGATCTTAAAAAGTTCAATCCTATCAATGGATTTAAGAAGATGTTTTCCAAAGATTCTCTCTTTGAACTGGTAAAGTCCTTGATGAAAATAGGTATCATATTACTTGTCGCTTATGTGGTTTTGAAAGATGAAGCAGGAAAGATTTACTTACTGTATGATATAGAACTAGAGCAGGCAGTGATTTTGGTAGGACAGGTAATTATCAATACAGGTCTTGCTATTTCGGCTGTATATTTGGTCCTTGGCATTATTGATTGGGTTTACGAAAAAAGAAAATTCAACAATGAAATGAAAATGACCAAGCAGGAAGTAAAAGAAGAAATGAAAAATACCGAAGGAGATCCACAGATCAAAGGTCGTCAAAGACAGAGAATGCGAGAGGCATCTCAAAGAAGAATGATGGCAGATGTTCCTTCGGCGGATGTTATTATTACAAATCCAACACATATTGCAGTAGCTTTAAGATATGATGACAAAGAATCGAAAGCACCCATTGTAGTGGCTAAGGGAGAAGATTTTTTGGCCATGCGTATCAAAGAAGTTGCTAGAGACCATAAAATCAAAATAGTAGAAAATAAACCGCTAGCTAGAATGCTTTATGCCAATGTAGATATTGGGGGAGAGATTCCTCCAGAATTGTACCAGGCTGTTGCAGAAATTCTCGCTGCGATTTATAAAGCTCAAAATAGAGTCTAATAAAGTGATTCACAAGTAGAAAGGAGGGGAAAGGTATGCCTGGTGGATTGAAAAAAGCTGATATTGGAATCGGAGCATTCCTATTGGCAGCTATTTTATTCTTTATAATACCTATCCCGTCCTTGCTTCTTGATGTCATGCTAGCCTTTAATATCGCCCTGGCATTGGCAATCTTATTTAATTCTCTTTTTGTTCAAGAAGTACTGGATATGTCTTTTTTTCCGACCCTTCTTTTGTTTACAACGATTTATCGTATTTCCCTTAACGTATCCTCCACAAGGTTGATTTTGACAACTGGTAATCCAGGAAATGTAGTATCTACTTTTGGAGAATTTGTAGGTGGAAGCAATCTGATTGTAGGAGCGATTATTTTTGTAATCTTATTGATTATCCAGTTCTTGGTTATTAATAAGGGTTCAGAGCGTGTTGCTGAAGTAACAGCACGATTTACTCTAGATGCCATGCCTGGTAAACAGATGGCCATAGATGCAGACTTAAATACTGGAGCTATCACTGATGAGCAGGCCAAAGAAAGAAGAGAAAAGATTCAAAGGGAATCAAGCTTCTTTGGAGCTATGGATGGTGCGACAAAGTATGTTAAGGGAGATGCTATTGCTGGTTTGATCATTACCTTCATCAACTTGATTGGGGGAATCATTACTGGTGTAATGGGAGGCGCTGAAGTTACAGATGCGCTTAATACTTATGGCCTTCTTACCATTGGTGATGGCTTGGTATCTCAGATTCCGTCCCTTTTGATTTCGCTTTCTACTGGTATCTTGGTAACGAAAGGATCGAAAGAAGCGGACTTTGGTACAACCTTAATTAGTCAGCTGTTTGGCATTCCAAAGGTGCTTTATATTGTGGGTGCAACCCTTTGTTTTCTGGGAATTGTAACACCTCTTTCTGTGATAATCTTTATTCCATTAGGTGTCCTTTTCATTGTTGTAGGAAGAAAAGTAGAAAAAGATTTGGGCATCGAAGCTATTGAAGAAGAGGTGGAAACTGCAGAAACTCAGGCGGAAGAAATCAGGAAGCCAGAAAATGTCGTTTCGTTATTATCCGTAGATCCTATTGAGCTTGAATTTGGATATGGAATTATTCCACTAGCCGATGTAAATCAAGGAGGAGACCTTCTTGATCGTGTGGTAATGATTCGAAGACAGATAGCCCTAGAGTTAGGTACGGTTGTGCCTATTATACGATTAAGGGATAATATTCAATTAAATCCAAATCAGTATATTATCAAGATCAAAGGAGTACAGGTGACAGAAGGAGAGATTCTTTTTGATCACTATATGGCCATGAATCCTGGCTATGTGGAAGAAGAGATTAATGGTATTCCAACCTTTGAACCTTCCTTCCATTTGCCAGCCATCTGGATTACAGAATCTCAAAGAGAACGAGCAGAGGCGTTGGGCTATACCGTAGTAGACCCACCATCGATTATTGCAACTCATTTGACGGAAGTGATTCGAAGTCATATTGCTGAATTGCTTACAAGACAGGATGTTCAAAATCTTGTGGACAATCTCAAGGAAACCAATCCTGTGCTTGTAGAGGAATTGACTCCAAAACTATTAGGACTGGGAGAGGTTCAAAAAGTTCTTCAAAATATGCTAAAAGAAGAGTTGTCTATTCGTGATTTGCTTACCATATTTGAAACTTTGGCAGATCACGCGACCACAACAAGAGATACTGATGTGCTGACGGAATATGTTCGTCAGACTTTGGCTCCTGCGATTTCGGCTAAGTATTTTCCAGCCAATGAAACGACTAGTGTCATAACCTTAGATCCTAAGGTAGAACAGGAAATTATGAATTCGGTGAAACAAACGGAACAAGGAGCTTACTTGACTTTGGACCCAGAAAGGGTTAAGGC
>CAVJBW010000167.1:0-3749 GCA_963647625.1 Lachnospiraceae bacterium | reverse complement strand
ATGTGACTTATTATGCCTACCAATTATTTGAGCATGGTATCGTGCAGGAAGAGTTGGTGCAATATTTAAGTCTAAATTATAAGGGGCCAACCGTTCATTTGTGGTCCATTTATGAAAAAGCAAGCAAGATGTCCATAGATACTTTTGATTTGGAAGGGCGTCTTTTGATTAGTATGCTTTTTACTTCTCGTTGCCTGAATCATTTAGATGAGATTGTGGAAAAGTATTATAGAGAAGATGGAAACTCTATGTTAATTATGGCTGCAATTAATTATGTGGCCCATAGTTATGTTGCAGACTCCAATATGGACTTTGATCAATACAAATCCCAGACTCAGCTGATGTATTTGCAAGAAAAACCACTGTCTATGGTTGGGAAAATAGCACTTTTAAAATATCTTACCCTCCATGGATGTGAGGATGAGTTAGATGAAAAATGTTTAAAAGAGATACTTTCTGAAGCGATGGAAAAGGGATACTACTTTCCTTTCTATCAGCAATTGCCTTTGTGCTACCAGAAACAATATTTGTTAGAAGGCATACATATTTTGTTCTATAGTGGAGAACATGAGGACCAGGTAAAAGCCTATATAAGACAGGGGCAAAATCTATTAATCAAAGAATTGAAAGAATGTTGCTATGGAATCTTTACTTGTCCTATCACTTTATTTGAATGGGAGTCAGTACACTGTACCATTTCTTGTACGCGAAAGCGCCGCATGCACCTTGCAGAAAGCACCATAGTGAAAGGAAGAGAATCGAATCAGATTTCGGATACTCGAGTAGGACGGTTAGAGAAAATGTATGGTCTTTTTAAGGAACAAAAAGAAGAAGATGTGAAAAAGGAGCTCAAACAATTTGAGGCCCTTGAGCAATATATAAAAGAGAATTTTCCCTTTAAGATATAAGGAAGAAAGGAGTAAGAAATGGGACTAGATCTGCAAGAACAATTGATAACTAAAAATAGAGAAGTGCCAATTCTTGGAATTGACCTCAGTAATGACTATGTTCTTGTGTCCTATCTCTTACCGGATATGGTTGAGCCGCAAAGCATTACGACAATAGCAGGGGAAGAAAAGTTCTTAATACCTCTTGTCCTTTATAGAGAGGCGAGGGAAGGCATCTGGCTCTATGGTCAAAGAGCCATACAGGCTTCTAGCCAGGAAAAAGGGATTTTGTATGAAAATATTTTAGAGCAAGCCTTTCAAACGGACCTAGATTCCAACATAGATACGGAGAATTCAGCGCTAAAGCTGCTTGCTATTTTTTTTGAAAAAATATTTCACATGCCAAAATTACAAGAAATGAATCTAAGTGAAGCACGCATTGTTCTGACCATAGAAGATTTAAATATGAAAAAAAGTCAAATCTTAAGGCAGGTTATGCGCCAGGTTGGAATCAATACAAAAAGGCTAGTATTTATAGATTATATGGATGCTTTCTATGCTTTTACCTTTCATCAAAGCGAAGATCGATACCTGCATGATGTGGTCCTATATCAATATCAAAACAAGGGCTTAAAACAGGCTTATCTGACCCAAGAGAGAAGGACAAAGCCTTGTATGATCAAAATCAAACAAGATCTATTTCCTAGTTTAGAGGAATGCAAAAGCGATCAGGAAAAGGATGAAGTTTTTGCTAAAATCCTTCATAAAACATTAGATGGGCATAAGGTTTCCACGATTTATTTGATTGGAGAAGGATTTGAAAATGGGTTTTTAAATCAGTCCTTACAGATTCTTTGTCAAAATAGAAAGGTATTTCTTGGGAAAAATTTATATTCCTGTGGAGCCTGTTATTATGAAGCTTGTAAATATGAGAAATGGGACTATATTTATATGGGCTTAACTTCCATGAAGATGAATCTGGCAATTCAAGCAAAGATGCGAGGGGATGAAGATCTTGTTACCTTAATTAATGCTGGAGATAATTGTTTTAGCTCTTATTGTGCCTGCGATTTACTATTAGGAGAAGATCCTTTTATTGAGATCCTACAGCGCAATCCAGATGGAAGCGGAAGCAAAATCACTTCCTTAGAGCTGATTGATCTACCCAAAAGGCCCCCTAGAGCAAGCAAAGTCCATATGGAACTTAAACCATTATCGGATACTTGTGTTCAAGTTACCGTAGAAGATCTAGGATTAGGAGAGCTGTTTCCATCATCAGGAAAAAGATGGAACTATCAATTGATAGCTGAGGAGTAATATGAGTCAAATTATGATTTGTTCCCCCATAAAAGCAAAGGAACCTTATCGTTTTGTGGGGATGTCAGTAAATATTTATACAATGGAAGAACTTTGTTATTGCCTGACAAATTATCCTCATTTGGTAGAAGATGGCATTATGAATGCTGATTTATGCAAATGGATATCTGGGCAATTAAAGGAAACACAATTGGCCAATCACTTGCTAGGGCTGATTCGAAAGGGTGTCTCTACAGCAGAATTTGTTACTACAATTTTAGATGAAACAGGTTATTTAGAGACGGAACAATTAAAGAAAGTGGAATCAGAACTGAATCGTTTTGAGGAGAAGACTCCCAATGAAAAGAGAAAAATGCGCATGGATCGACTCGCCCAAAACAAACATTATGCCGCTGCGATTCATGGATACGAAGACTTGTTATTGAAGCAAGAAGTATTGCTTGATAGTAGCTTTGCAGGGGATATTTGTCATAATTTGGGATGTTGCTACTCCAATTTGTTTCTATTTGACAATGCGATGAAGGCCTTTCGGGTGGCTTATCATTTTAACAAATCCCAAGACGAGTTAGACTTGTACCAGAAAGCAAAAGCTTTGCTTGAAGGAAGTCTGATAGAAGAATTAGACGAGGATATTCGGATGGAAGATTGGTGGAAGGAAAAAGCCTCACAGCCTGGTTCAAAAACTAGCATAGAAAGGCTATTACAAGAACTTTCACTTGATTGTAAGGAAATGTGTAACCATGAGTTTATTTGATATTATTTTAAGGCCTTTTCGTAGAAAAAAGGAAGAAAAGGAAGAACAGATACTTGCAGATTTTTTAGGAATGAATCCACAAGATTCCCTATCCTTTGAAAAAATCAAACAGGATATGTCCCAGGAACAAATCGAGCATTATATTTTAAGTCAATGTGAAGTAATTATTGATAATGCGAGAATATTAGACGAGAAAAAAACAGAATATTATGATGTTTTAGAATATTTAAAAGACCTGCAAAAGATCAGGCATATTGATGAGGAAGAACAAAAAAATATAAAAAATATTGCACAGCAGATTCATAACCTAAATGAAGCAAGGGATCATTACTTAAATCGTGTAAGAAAAATTACAGATAATGAATTCACCCAGATGAAGGAAGTGGAAAAAGAAATTCCACAGATTATTAGCCGTTTTCAGAAAAATGAAGCCTATCAAAATACTGTAAAGCGAGATATGTCCTACTTAGAAGGGGAGAAACTTTTATGGTCTGAAAAGTTAGAAAGGCTCAAAAAAGAGCAAAAGATCTTAAAGACCTTATCTATGGGCTTGTTTACTTGTTGCTTCTTGTTATGCGTGATTTTTGCATATTTACAAATTGTAGTAAAATTGTCTATTCGCGTTCCTTTCCTAGTAGCTATTGTGGCATTTTTGATTCTTGGAGTTGGAGTAATCTGGAGAAATTCAATTGATGAGAAATCAAAGAAAGAGGCAAATGTCAATCTTAATTATGCCATTACTCTACTAAATAAAGTAAAAATAAAATATGTAAATGTGACCAATGCAGTGG
>CAVJBW010000166.1:0-3762 GCA_963647625.1 Lachnospiraceae bacterium | reverse complement strand
GCTCACATAAGAACTTCCATTATTCAAATAAGAATGATATCCACCATTGGCGCTTAAGGACTTATTTGCAATGGTAGAAGCATAAGAATTTACCATATATCCATAGGAGCCAGTTCCATTGAACAAGGACTTTACACTAGACATACTAGCCTTTTTAAAGGAGGCTTCATCTAGGTTCAAACGGTATTCATCATCCACTGTAATTCCAACGCTTGCTAGCATAGAACTATTCGTCTGTGTTGTTTTAATCATCTTAAGTATAGGATTAGTAACACTATCTTCCGTGACCTTATCTCCATCATTTAGGACTGCGTTGTAATCATCTACAAAACTCTTTACAGCATTGTAGATCTTGTCTGTATCATATCCATAAGAGGAGGTTCCATCTGAACCTTTTACATTGGTCTTTTGAAAGATACTGCCCTTTCCAGTTACTAACAAATCCTTTGTAGAAGACTTTAGATTATTAGCATCCGAATACATACGGCTCAAAGTATTATCTTGCGTCTTATCATTCGCTGAACTTTGATCTGTCTTGCTAGTAGAAGAACTCTTCGCATAGTAAGATTTCATAAGCTTATAGTAAGAGCCATTGCGAATCAGATTGTAATCGCTCAAATTACTATAATTAAAAATACTATTAGAGCTTGCATTTCCAAATAGGGTTGAAATTGAAATTGACATACCATCACTCCTTTGATTTCTGTCTCTTATCCTTTTGACATCCTTGTCAAGTTGTATCAATCTAGGGTCTCTTATATCTTGATTATAACTTGATTTATTAGGGAAAACAATGCCCTGCACAAATTATTTCCTATTTTATATCATCTATTTGCCAATCAATAGGCTCTAGCCCATTAGAAATTAAAAATTCATTGGTCTTGCTAAAATGCTTACATCCAAAGAATCCCCGATAAGCCGACAAGGGACTAGGATGAGGTGCTTCTAGAACTAAGTGCCTTGGATTATTAAGCATACTCTTTTTCTTTCGAGCTGGGCCGCCCCATAGCAAGTAAACAACTGGCCTTTCAAGTTCATTTACTGCAGAAATAATAGCATCGGTAAAATTTTCCCATCCATGTCCTTGGTGGGAATTTGCCTCATGGGCCCGTACGGTTAATACCGTATTAAGCATTAGGACTCCTTGGTCCGCCCATTTTTTCAAATAGCCATTGTTGGGAATCTGAAGTCCCAAGTCACTTTCTAGTTCCTTATAGATATTTTGTAAAGATGGCGGAATATCATTGCCAGGTTTCACCGAAAATGACAGACCATGGGCTTGGTTTTCATTATGATAAGGGTCTTGACCTAATATCAGCACCTTCACTTTACTTAATGGTGTAAAGTGAAATGCATTAAAAATCTCTTCCGCAGGAGGATAGATGATCTTATTTTTATATTCTTCTTGTACAAATTGGTAGAGTTCTTTGTAATACGTCTTTTTTAGCTCAGGCTTTACAACTTCAAGCCAATCATTATCAATCATTGTCATATCATCACCTGCTACAAACGAACACTAACGCCTTTATCCTGAAGATATTTTTTTAATTCTACAATCTCTAATTCTTTAAAATGAAAGAGGGAAGCTGCAAGGGCTGCATCTGCCTTTCCCTTTGTTAGAGCATCATAGAAATGTTCCTTTTCTCCTGCTCCCCCTGATGCGATTACAGGTATCGATACAAGTTGGGAGATCTTGCTGGTCAGTTCGATATCATATCCCGCCTTGGTTCCATCGCAATCCATACTTGTAAGGAGAATCTCCCCGGCTCCTAACTGGTCTACTTTTTGGGCCCATTCTAGAGCATCAATCCCGGTATCTACTCGGCCACCATTTTTATAAATATTCCATCCGCTACCGTCTTTTCTTCTCTTGGCATCAATGGCAACCACAACACATTGACTTCCAAATTTGTCTGCCGCATCATAAATCAGCTTAGGATTGTTGATTGCTGAGGAATTGATAGAGACTTTGTCTGCTCCAGCTCTTAGAATTTCCTTAAAATCGTCTGTGCTACGAATGCCACCACCAACTGTAAATGGAATAAATACCTGATTAGCTACCTTTTCAACCATTTCCGTTACTGTATTGCGGTGATCAGAAGATGCCGTAATATCGAGAAATACCAGCTCGTCTGCTCCTGCCTTATCATAGGCCGCTGCAATTGCTACAGGATCTCCTGCATCAATTAAGTTGACAAAATTAACTCCCTTTACCACTCTACCATTATTTACATCTAGACATGGAATAATACGTTTTGTAAACATTCTATTCAACCTTTCTTATATATTCGCAAAATTCTTTAAAATACGGAGTCCTACTTGGCTACTCTTTTCCGGATGAAACTGACAAGCAAACAAATTATCTTTTTCAACGGAAGCATGAATGCAGGTATTGTAGCTTGTTTTCGCCTTGACAATGCTCTCATCTTCTGCTTCTAGATAATAAGAATGAACAAAATAGACATAAGGCTCTCCTTCAAGATTCTCAAACAACCTGCCTTTGTTTGTAAGTTCAAGGCTATTCCAACCAATATGAGGGATCTTAAGACCATTGCCTTCTGGAATTCTCTTGATCTTACCTTGCAATAAGCCAAGACCTTCTATTCCTTGGCTCTCATCACTGCCTTCAAACAAAAGCTGAAGGCCGAGACAAATCCCCAAAAAAGGAATCTTATTGGCCACAGCTTCTTTAATCACCTGATCGAGCTCATATTTTTTTAGATTCTCCATGGCCACACCAAAAGAACCAACTCCTGGTAATATAATATGATCTGCCTTAAGAATTTCGCTAGAATTTCTTGTTAATATGGATTCTTCTCCTATATATTTTAATGCTTTTTCAACGCTTGCAATATTTCCAGCATCATAATCAATAATTGCTATCATTTTTACACCTCAATTTTCTAAAAAAGTCCACTACAAGATAGTATAATACATCATTGTACTGGACTTTTCATTTTATTTCTTTTTTTCCGTATAATTATTACTTACAAGGCCAAGATTTTTAACAACTTCGTATACTTTGTCCGTATATTTTTGTCGATCCAAGATAGAATAGATTTCCTGTGCAGAGTTAAGATCTAACCTATAGGTATCTTTCAGACGCTGCTGAATTTCTTTTTCTATTGTATCATACAAATCTCCAATTTCTAGATTCCTTGCCTCATCTGCATACTTGTCATAGATTTTAGCTCCTCTTAGGAGGCAATCTAGAGCATCTTCATAGAGTTTCTTTTCTTCGAAAATATAGAAATTGTCTCTTTGCTTGCTAAGGTAAGCCATAAGTTGAATCTTTCTATAAAGATTCTGAGTCTCCTCATCTGACTCATCGATTGCTAAGCCTTCGATCTCTTCATAGGCAGCAATATAATCTCCGCCATAGAAAGAGGTTTCCGCCTTAGAAAGTATTCTCTCATTTCCTGTAATATTTGTAAATAAATAAATAAGAACAAAGATCGAAATTCCAAGAATAACTCCAACAATCAAGACGCCCTTAGGAATCGGTGGAAGCTTCTCTCTTGGTTTTTTCTCCTTTTTAGGCTTTTTCTCCTTCTTTGGTTTCTTTTCCTTTGGAGGCTTTTGCTTTTTAGGTTTTTTCTCTTTTTTCTTTTTCTCTTTCTTATCTTTTTTATCTTTTTTGGATTTTTTATCTTTTGGGGAAGCTTCCTTGTCCTCTTGTGCATCAAGCTGCTTTAAAATTTCAAGGTTTTCTTCCGATAAATGTGTCATATTTTCTTCTGGAATATCAACATCATCTATCTC
>CAVJBW010000165.1:0-3774 GCA_963647625.1 Lachnospiraceae bacterium | reverse complement strand
GCCATATTCCGCTGATTAAAGAACTGATTTCAAGAGAACAATATCCAGCGCCAAAGGTTACTTTGAATCCGGAGATTAAGAATTTTTATGATTTTACCACCAAAGACATTACGGTGGAAGATTATGTGACGGGACCTCAAATCAAAGATATCCCGATTGCTATTTAAGGAGAACATAGATGAATCTAATTGCAGCAGTAGACCGTAATTGGGCCATTGGCCTAGAGAATAAACTATTAGTGAGCATCCCGGAGGATATGAAATTCTTTCGGGAGCATACGACTGGAAAAGTTATTGTAATGGGAAGGAAGACCTTAGAATCCTTTCCGGGAGGAAGACCTCTGCCAAAGAGAGTCAATATTGTATTGACCCACCAAATGGACTATCATCCAAAAGACGTGCTGGTGGCTCATAATGAGGAAGAACTTAGGGAACTTTTGCAAGATTATCCCTCACAGGATGTTTATATCATAGGAGGGGAGACCATTTATCGTCAGTTTTTAGACTGGTGTGATGTGGCTCATATCACCAAGATTGATTTTTCCTATAAAGCAGATGCTTATTTTCCAAATCTAGATGAAAGAGAAGATTGGAAAGTGGAAGAATATAGCGATGAAAATACATATTTTGATTTGGAATATACCTTTGTCAAATATGTTCGCAAGAAATAAAATTGTAGTGGAAGTGTAAATGTCATGGAAAATCTACTTTTTAGTCTCAATACAACAATACCAATCTTTTTAGTAATGGTGCTAGGATATTTCCTGCGAAGAATACATTTGCTCAATGACAACTTTGTTACCATTGCCAATAAGTTTAATTTTAAGGTTACCTTGCCGGTGCTTTTGTTTCGAGATTTGTCAGCTGTAGATATTAGGGCAGTCTTTGATCTAAAATATGTATTGTTTTGCGCCATTGCCACATCCGTGTGCTTTTGGGGCATCTATGGACTTGCCAAGGTCTTTATGAAAGATAAGACCTTGATTGGAGCCTTTGTACAGGCCTCTTTTCGAAGCAGCGCGGCGGTTATGGGACTGGCATTTATCCAAAATGTCTATGGAAGTTCAGCCATGGGCCCTTTAATGATTATAGGAGCAGTGCCTTTATATAATATTTATTCGGTTCTAGTACTGACTTTTGAAGCCAATAATGAAGACAAAAGCCAGGTAAATACAGACCGTCTCAAGCAGGCCGGCATCAATATCCTGAAAAATCCAATTATTATATCTATTGTGATCGGTCTTGTGGTAGCCTTGCTTCGAGTGGATTTCCCGACGATGATTGATACTACGGTAAATTCCGTAGCAGCCATGGCGACTCCACTGGCCTTGGTAGGCCTTGGAGCTGGATTTGAAGGAAGAAAAGCATTAAAGAAGATCAAACCAACCTTGGTGGCGGCTTTCATCAAGCTAGTAGCCCAGGCAGCCATCTTTTTGCCGATTGCAATCAGACTTGGATTTACCGGAGAGAAGATGATTGCTCTAGTGGTGATGCTAGCGGCACCGGCGACTCCAAGCTGTTATATTATGGCAAAGAATATGAATAACGATGGCACCTTGACGGCTAGTATTGTCGTGGCCACCACCTTGCTAGGCGCTTTCACTTTGACCGCATGGATTTTTATATTGAAGAGTTTAGGATTGTTATAGATAATTAGATAAGAGATTAGATAGCGATGATTTTAGAAGGGAATAGATAAAATGGATATTACAGGAAGAAAGCTTTTTGTAAAAGCATTACAGGAAGAACAAGTAGATACGATCTTTGCCTATCCAGGTGGAACCGTAACGGATTTGTTTGATGAACTAAAAAAACAAGATCAGATTCATGTTGTATTGCCTCGACATGAACAGGCTTTGGTACATGAAGCAGAAGGATATGCAAGAGCGAGTGGAAAAGTAGGCGTGTGTCTCGTGACTAGTGGACCAGGAGCAACCAATACGGTTACTGCAGTGGCAGATGCTTTTTATGATAGCATTCCTTTGGTGGTATTTACCGGCCAGGTGCCTCTCAACCTTATCGGAAATGACGCCTTTCAGGAAGTCGATATTATTGGAATGGTGAAGGGAATTACCAAATATGCTGTAACCGTAAAAAGCAGACAGGAGCTAGGACCAATTATCAAAAAGGCCTTTCATATTGCAAGAACGGGAAAGCCAGGACCAGTATTGATTGATTTGCCAAAGGATATTCAGGTGGCAAAAGGACCTGGGGAATATCCGGAAAGCGTAAATATTCGTGGATATAAGATTAATGAAAATGTCCATGTAGGACAGCTGAAAAAAGCATTCAAATTGCTGCAAAACGCCCAAAAGCCAATTATTCTAGCCGGAGGTGGAGTACGAATTGCCGGAGCCCAAAAGCAACTGGCCAAATTCGTCAATACCACCCATATTCCTTTGGTAACTACGGTAATGGGAAAAGGTCTGATTCCAGAAGAAAGCTATTATTATATTGGCAATTGTGGTATGCATGGCCGCTATTCTGCCAACAAAGCAGTAGGTGAGTGTGACCTGTTATTTTCTATTGGAACGAGATTCAATGACCGTATTACAGGGGATTTGAATGAATTTTGTCCAAAGGCCAAAATCGTTCATATCGATATTGATACAGCCTCTATTTCTCGAAATGTTGTGGTAGATGTACCGATTGTGGCAGATGCGAAGAAAGCATTAGACAAGCTGGTAGAATGGGCAACGCCTCTAGATACGGGAAGCTGGATGAATGAAATCTATCTGTGGGAGGAAGAACATCCATTAGAAATGCCAAGGGATAAGGGCATGACTCCTCAGATGATTATGGAAGAAATAAATGAGGCCTTTGATAAGGCAATTTATGTTACGGATGTAGGCCAGCATCAGATGTGGGCTAGCCAGTATCTGAAGCTAGAAGGCAAGAAGAGCTTTATTTCTTCGGGAGGACTTGGCACCATGGGATTTGGTTTCCCAGCGGCCCTAGGAGCCAAGATTGCCCAGCCAAATACGCCGGTGGTATGTATTACCGGTGATGGTGGCTTCCAGATGAATATGCAAGAGATGGCTACGGCTATGATTGAAGGAACTCCAGTCATTGTATGCATTTTGAATAATTCTTATCTAGGAATGGTAAGGCAGATGCAGCAGTTATTCTATGGAAAACGCTACGAAGCAACCAGCTTGACTTGCAAGGTCGATGACAATACGAAAAATACCAAGGGACGAAGCCATGCAGATGCAGATGAAGCAGCAAAGCTTCCATATATTCCAGACTTTGTAAAGTGGGCGGAAAGCTATGGAGCCCTAGGAATTCGCGTGGAAAAAAGCGAAGATATCAAGGGAGCCATCGAAAAGGCAAAGAAGAATCAAAAGACTCCAACGGTGATTGAATTTCTGACGGACTGGCATGATCTTGTCTTGCCGATGGTGCCAGGTGGAAGTCCTATGAGTGAAATGATTTTGAACTAGGAGGGAAAGTACATGGAAATGAAATTAAGATGGATTGCCTTATATGTGGAAAATACAGTAGGAGTTCTCTCCAAGGTATCAGGACTTTTCTCTGGCAAGTCCTATAACCTAGCAAGCCTTACGGTAGGTGTGACAGAAGATGAAACAATCTCTAGAATGACAATTTCCGTAGAAAGTGATGATATTACTTTTGAACAAATCAAAAAGCAATTAAATCGAATGGTAGAAGTCATCAAGGTCATGGACATTACAGACATTCCAATGCACATGAAAGAGATCCTTTTTGCAACAATCAAACATTGTACCCAGGAAGATAAAGAGGAAGCCTTTCG
>CAVJBW010000164.1:0-3781 GCA_963647625.1 Lachnospiraceae bacterium | reverse complement strand
GTATGGATCCGAATCCCTTAGTGGGAGGCAAGGGAGTGGAGATCTTAAAGGCTCATGGCATAGAAGTGGAGACCGGAATATGTGAAAAGCAATGCCTTGACTTAAATGAGATCTTTTTTCACTATATTAGCACCAATCGACCTTTTGTAGCCATGAAATACGCCATGACCCTAGATGGCAAGATTGCTAGCAGCTGTGGAGATTCCAAATGGATTACAGGAGATCAGGCAAGAGAACATGTTCATTTTCTTCGAAAAAAATACAAGGCTATTATGGCAGGAATTGGAACTGTCCTTGCAGATGATCCTATGTTAAATTGCCGAATAGAACAGGGGGTAGATCCCCTTCGCGTGATTTTAGATTCCTCCTTGCAGATTCCGTTAGAATCTCAGATCGTGCAAAGTGCGATGCAGATTCCTACGATAGTATTTGCAGGAAGTGATGCTCCTATAGAAAAACAGCAACAGCTCGAAGAAAAGCAGGTAAGAGTCATTCGGCAAGAAGGCAAACAAGTCAACCTTCAAGAAGTAATGACCAATCTAGGACAAGAAAAGATTGATAGCGTTCTAGTAGAAGGCGGAGGAGCTATTCACGGTTCCTTACTACAAGAAGGATTGGTGGATAAGGTATATGCTTACATTGCCCCAAAGCTCATTGGCGGAGCTAAGGCCAAGGGCCCAGTGATGGGGGAAGGCATAGAGCTTATGTGTGATGCGGCTTTACTAGAGGATGTTACGATGCAGCGGTTTGGTGACGATTTTCTAATAGAAGGACGCATAAAGAAAGCGTAGGTGAAGAGATGTTTACAGGAATCATTGAAGAAGTAGGTACTTTAATTAATATAAAAAAAGGGGCGAGATCCTGCATTCTCACCATTGGTGCCAAGAAAGTATTAGAAAATACTCAGATTGGAGACAGCATTGCTTTAAATGGTGTCTGCCTTACCGTGACCACCATGGGAAAGGACTCTTATACAGCAGATGTAATGAGCGAAACCCTTTCAAGAAGTTCCTTGTCTCAGCTGAGGGCCAATACCCCAGTGAATCTAGAAAGAGCGATGAGTGCACAGGGGCGCTTTGGCGGACATATTGTATCAGGCCATATTGACGGGACAGGAACCGTATCCCAAATCGAAAAGGATGACAATGCCATTTGGTATACCATTCAGACAAGTCCGCAGATTTTACGCTATATCGTGGAAAAAGGTTCCATTGCCATCGACGGAATCTCCTTGACGGTGGCTTATGTGGATGATACCTGCTTCAAGGTATCGATTATTCCCCATACGAGAGCCAATACCAATCTATATACAAAAAGCATTGGTTCCTTGGTGAATCTAGAAAATGATATTATTGGCAAATACGTAGAAAAGCTAATGCAGCCAGCCCAAGAACCAGAAAAAGAATCATCTGGAATTACGAAAGAATTTTTATTAGAACATGGATTTTAAAGGAGGATTAACATGAAAGAAATATCACCAATTGAACAAGCATTTGAAGACTTAAGAGCAGGAAAGATTATCTTGGTTATTGATGATCCTGATCGTGAAAATGAAGGAGATTTTATCTGCGCAGCAGAGTATGCAACCCAGGAAAATATTAACTTTATGGCAACCTACGGAAAAGGTCTGATCTGTATGCCAATGAGCGGACAGATGTGTGATGAGCTTGGACTGAATCAGATGGTTGAAGTCAATACAGACAATCATTCCACTGCCTTTACCGTTTCCATTGACCATGTGGATACCACTACAGGAATATCTGCAGCAGAGCGCTCTATTACCGCTATGAAGTGCGTAGAAGAAGGAGCAAAGCCAGAAGATTTTCGTCGCCCTGGCCATATGTTCCCATTAAGAGCGAGAGAAGGTGGGGTACTAAAGAGAAATGGTCATACCGAAGCAACAGTAGATCTGGTTCGTCTTGCTGGCTTAAAGGAATGTGGCCTATGCTGCGAGATCATGAGAGAAGATGGAACCATGATGCGTACCAAGGAACTGCTAGAATGTGCAGAGCAGTTCGGCATCAACGTATTTACCATTGCAGATTTGGTAAAATATCGCCTAGATCGTGAATCTTTGGTAGAACGCAAGGCTACAGCCAAGCTTCCAACCAAATATGGAGAATTCACCATTCATGGCTATGAAAATAAATTAAATGGAGAGCATCATGTTTGCTTAGTTATGGGTGAGATTAACCCAGAAGAGCCAGTGCTTTGCCGTGTTCACTCTGAGTGCCTGACAGGAGATGTCTTTGGTTCGGCTCGATGTGATTGCGGAGAACAGCTTGATGAAGCTATGAAGATGATTGCCAAGGAAGGAAAGGGAATCTTGCTTTATCTTCGCCAGGAAGGAAGAGGAATCGGCTTGATTAACAAGCTAAAGGCCTATGAGCTTCAAGAAGACGGCTATGATACTGTAGAAGCCAATATTAAGCTAGGCTTTGCACCAGACCTTCGAGAATATGGTATGGGTGCCCAGATCCTTAGAGATGTAGGAGCAGGCAAGCTTCGTCTTTTGACCAACAATCCAGAAAAGATTTCTGGTCTGTCCGGATATGGCATTACCATTGAAGAACGTGTGCCAATTCAGATTCAGCCACAGAAATTTGACGAGTTTTATTTAAAGACAAAGCAAAACAAGATGAACCACATGACAGATTACAAATAAAGATAAGAACATATTATTTAGGAGGAATGCAAAATGAACAAATTAGAAGGAAAATTAATTGGACAGGGAATGAAGATTGGAATTGTGGCAGCAAGATTTAACGAGTTTATCGTTTCAAAGCTTGTTAGCGGAGCACAGGATGGCCTTGTACGTCACGGTGTTGCTGATGATGATATTGATCTTGCTTGGGTACCAGGAGCTTTTGAACTTCCAATCGTCGCTCAGAAGATGGCAACATCTGGCAAATATGATGCAGTAATCGTATTAGGAGCAGTAATCCGTGGAGCAACAAGCCATTACGACCTAGTATGCAACGAGGCAAGCAAGGGAGTTGCCCAGGTAGGACTACAAAGCGGAGTTCCAACCTTATTTGGTATTGTTACGACAGACAGTATTGAACAGGCGATTGAACGTGCTGGAACAAAGGCAGGCAACAAGGGATATGATTGTGCTTGCTCAGCCATTGAAATGGTGAATTTGATTAAGAATAACTTCTAAACGACTAGAATTATGTAGATGAAAGAATCCTCCACCTTGCAATTTAGGCTAGGTGGAGGATTTTTGATGTTATTAATTATTGTAATAAGCAATTACGTCGTAGGCATTGGAAGCAAGAAGCCTTGCCTGCTCTTGCAGCGTAATGCTTGGAACTTTCATATCAGGAATCAAAATAAAAGGAATCTGGCCTGCAAGGGCAGCGTTGGCGCCATTTTCAGAATCTTCCAAGACCAAGGCATCTTGCGGTTTTATTTGAAAAGCGTTGCAAGAAAGCAAGAAGATCTCAGGATCTGGCTTGCTACGCTCTACCATTTCTCCTCCGATAATATGGGAAAAGTAAGTCCTTATATGGGCTGTTTGCAAATAAAGTTCCACAACAGAAGAAGGAGAAGAAGAGGCAACGCAGCAAGGTACCTTTCTTTGCGAAAAGAAGTCTAGCAAGTCTACAATGCCCTCTTTGATGGTTAAAGAACCAGCTTGGACCAAGGTATTTACAGACTCTCTTGCTTGGGCGCTGATCTTATCAAAAGGATAGTCCGGGCCATAGAAGGAGACCATCTTGTCTCTAGCAGCTTCTCTTGCAAGGCCCAAGGTCTCAAGATAGCGCTCTTTGGTAAG
>CAVJBW010000163.1:0-3783 GCA_963647625.1 Lachnospiraceae bacterium | reverse complement strand
GGACAGGCTTATTCTTCGATTTATCTGGCAAATCTAAAAACGCATAATCTTGAAACAATAAAAGGTGTGGAACAAGAAAATGATTATAAAGATATTGGTCCATTAAATGAGGCAGAAAAATTGGAAATTATAGGCAATTACATTGCAGAGCCTTATCGAAAAGATTTCCTCGAATTTGTCAATTTAAATACAGTAGCGGAAAGATTAAAAGACCAATCATCCATATCCTTTACCTATCTTAAGAGGGATGGTAGATGGATGACCTCTGTAATTGTTCATCAACGAGTGGACAAGTATGGACAAGTAGATGTGATTCTACTAGCAAATCGTGATGTAACAGAAGAAAAGCAACGGGAACAGGAACAACAAGAAATTTTAAGTAATGCCTTAATATCTGCGCAACAGGCAAACAAGGCGAAGACAACATTCTTAAATAGTATGAGTCACGATATTCGTACGCCAATGAATGCGATTGTTGGATTTACAGCTCTAGCGCAAACCCATCTAGAGGATCCTGCCCAGGTAGAAGATTATCTCGCCAAAATCAGCACGTCAAGTAATCATCTGCTGAGTCTGATCAATGACATCCTAGACATGAGTCGTATCGAAAGCGGCAGCGTGAAGCTAGAAGAAAAGGCAGTGCATATGCCGGATCTTATGCATGATTTGAGGACCATGATACAGGGACAGGTAAATGCCAAAAATCAAAATCTCTTCATCGATACCCAGGATGTGACCCATGAGGATGTGTTAACTGACAAGCTTCGTTTGAATCAGGTACTTTTGAATATTGTCAGCAATGCCATCAAGTTCACCCAGCCAGGTGGCGATATCATGATTCGTCTTGTGGAGAAGCCTTGTAGTCTGAAGCAGTATACCACCTATGAGTTCTCCGTAAAGGATAACGGCATCGGTATGTCCCAGAACTTCCTCGGACATATCTTTGAGACCTTTACTAGAGAGTATAGCGCAACGGTCAGCGGCATTCAGGGCACTGGCCTTGGTATGGCCATCACCAAGAACATCGTGGACATGATGGGCGGTGAGATCCAGGTAGAGAGTGAGGAAGGCAAGGGCTCTATCTTTACGGTGACATTGAACCTTCGTCTTGCAGGAGAACCGGTGAAGAGTGAACCGATTCCAGAGCTTTTAGGGGCAAAGGCTTTGATTGTGGATGATGATGCCAATACCTGCCTTAGTGTCAGCAAGATGCTACGAGATATCCAGATGCGTCCTGACTGGACAACCTCTGCCAAGGAAGCTATTGTTCATGCCAGAGAAGCGGCCGAGATGAAGGATGAGTACCAGGTTTATATCATCGATTATCTCATGCCGGATATGAACGGAATCGAAACAGTTCGCCGGATTCGCAAGGTCATTAGCGAAGATGTGCCGATTATCGTTCTTACTGCTTATGAATGGTCTGACTTTGAAAAAGAGGCTAGAGAGGCAGGGGTGACTGCCTTTGTATCCAAGCCAATCTTTATGTCAGAGCTTCGAGCCGTGCTGACCCGTCCGGTGATAAGCCAGGGCAAGATCGTCAAAGAAGAAAAGACAAAGGGCTACGATTATAGTGATAAGCATATTCTATTGGTGGAGGATAATGAACTCAACCGCGAGATCGCCACAGCCATTTTGCAAGAGACCGGCATGACCATTGATTGCGTGGAGGATGGTGATATTGCCGTGGCAACTATCAATAGGCAGCCGGCTGATAAATACGACTTGATTCTCATGGATATCCAGATGCCAAAGATGGATGGCTATACCGCCACTAGAGAGATCCGGACCTTGCCAGACAACAGGAAGGCCAATATTCCGATTGTGGCCATGACGGCCAATGCTTTCGAGGAAGACAAGCGCAAGGCATTTGAAGCAGGCATGAACGGACATATTATTAAGCCAATCAGCATGGAGGAGATTGCCAGAGTGCTAGATGAGATCTTTGCAGAGAAATAAGAGACGAAAGGGTGTGAGATCATGAAATGTCAAAGCAAGAACCCGCGAAAGAGAATTAGAAAAGCCTTTCTCTATTTTTTGATGTGTATGATCTTTGTAGCCATTTTTCCCCAGATGGCTATGGCTAAGTCAGCAGAGAATTATAAGACGGTAAAGGTGGGCTATTATATTTCTGAGGGATTTCAGGAATACGACGAAAAGGATGCTCATCGAAGTGGCTATAGTTATGAATACCTTCAAAAGATTGCCAGTTATACTGGGTGGAAATATGACTATATAAGCGGAGATTGGCAGGACCTGTATGACAAACTAAAAAAGGGTGAGATTGATCTCATGGCAGCCGTTTCTTATAATGACGAGAGGGCAGATGAGGTGCTTTTCTCCAACCGTGAAATGCTGCAGGAGACCTTTTATATTTATCATGACAGCAGTGATACTTCCTTAAAAAGTGGCGATTATGCGGCTTATAAGGGCAAAACAATCGGTCTGGTAGAGGATAGTAAGATGGCATCTTATCTGGAATCTTGGCTGGCAGAAAATAAGGTAGAAGCCCAGGTGCTTACCTTTGAGAATCTGACAAGCCTAGCAGAGGCTTTTAATGACCATCAAGTAGATTGTTTTGTCAGTGCAGACAATATTGTTTCCGGCTATAGTGGTATTGCGCCGGTGGAAATGATAGGAAAGCTGCCTTATTATTTCTGTGTATCGGAGGATAGAAAAGATCTTCTAGAGGAACTAGACTCGGCCCTTTCCCTGATCAGTGGACAGGATTCCCTCTTTTTGACAGAACTGCGAAATAAATATACAGCAGATACTTCTATCAGTATCTTTCTTACCAAACAGGAAAAAGAGTGGCTAGAAGCAAATGATCAGGTGACGGTCGGTTATATGGACTCTTATATGCCCTATTGCGGCACCGGAGCGGATGGTTCGCCACAGGGACTATTAGTTGATGTAATCAAGGATCTGTTTCAGATTCTGCCAGGAGGTTATGAACCAGGGATCAGCTATGTAGCCTATCAGAACCAATCGGATATGATCGAAGCTTTGCAGAAGGGTGAAATTGACATCATTTTCCCAGTAAGCGGAGATTTCTCTCATGCAGAACAGGGAGATTATCAGCAGAGCTCTATCGTAAATACGGCGGCGATTGATCTGCTATATACGGGCAAATACACCGAGGACAAGCTTCAGACCATAGCCGTTAATAAAAATAACAACCTTCAGTACGAGTATACCTGCAATCAGTTTAAAGAGGCCAAGATCCTCTTTTATGACAATCTAGAAGAGTGCATCAAGGCAGTAAAAAGCGGGGAAGCCGGCTGCACCCTGGTGGAGGCTTTGCGAGGCGTAGAGTATGCATCCAAAGATAGTAAGCTTGAGCTTCTTGCTATGACGGAGAATAGCAGCTTTTGCTTTGGCGTGGCATACGGAAACAGTGATCTGCTGCGGATCTTAAATCACGGTCTTAGCATGCTAGAAGAATCCTATGCTGTGAATCATACCTATTCCTATGTGGGAGATGTCGTCAGTGGAAATATACAGGATCTAGCCAGAACCTTCGTTGAAATCATTGTTGTATTGATATTCTTAGGGCTAGGTGGAGTGATCGGTGTTCGATACAGAGCCATGAGAAAAATGGCGAAAAAAGATGCCGAGCATAATAAAATATTACAGAAAGCTCTAGTAGAAGCCGATCAGGCCAATCAGGCAAAGACGGAATTTTTGCTTCGTATGTCCCATGATATTCGGACACCGATTAATGGCATTATGGGAATGCTAGATATCGCAGATAAGAGTAAGAATGATGTCGATAAGCAGGAG
>CAVJBW010000162.1:0-3800 GCA_963647625.1 Lachnospiraceae bacterium | reverse complement strand
CGATGTTGTAGAGGACCTGAGCTCTCTTTTCACGAAGATCCACATAATTACGAACATTTCCAGGCTGCTGAGGCTGTCCACCACCGTTGACACAGCCACCAGGGCATCCCATGATTTCGATGAAATGATAGTTTGCTTCGCCAGATTTTACCTTATCAAGCAGCTTCTTGGCATTGGAAAGTCCTGAGGCGATAGCTACCTTGATATTCAATCCAGCGACATCATAGGAAGCTTCCTTGATGCCTTCAATTCCTCGAACTTCTGTAAATTCCAGTGCTGGAAGAGTATCGCCAGTAAGTTTTTCTACTGCGGTACGAAGCGCTGCTTCCATAACACCACCAGTAGCACCAAAGATAACAGCAGCGCCACTTCCAAGTCCTAGTGGCATATCAAATTCACTATCTTGCAGGTCGTTAAAGCGAATGCCCATGCGTTTGATCATACGAGCCAATTCTCTAGTTGTAATGGAATAGTCAACATCACTGATTCCATCCACAGAAAGTTCCTCTCTGCTACATTCGAATTTCTTAGCGGTACATGGCATAACACTGACTACTACCATCTTGTCTTTGTCTACACCAATCTTCTCTGCATAATAAGACTTGGCAATTGCTCCAAACATTTGCTGAGGAGATTTACAAGAAGAAAGATTCTCTGTCATGTCAGGGAAGTAGTGTTCGCAATATTTGATCCATCCAGGAGAACAAGAAGTAATGAGTGGAAGTCTGCCACCATTTTGGATACGCTCAATGAGCTCATTGGCTTCTTCCATGATGGTCAAATCAGCACTGAAATTGGTATCGAATACCTTATCAAATCCTAGTTTTCTAAGGGCGGTTGCTAGCTTTCCTTCTACATCCGTGCCAATAGGAAGTGAGAACTCTTCTCCGAGAGCAGCACGAACTGCAGGTGCAGCTTGTACAACAACATACTTATCAGGATCATTGATAGCCGCAAATACAGCCTCTGTAGAATCCTTTTCGTAAATTGCACCAACTGGACAAACCGCAATACATTGTCCACAAGAAACACAGGAGGTTTCTCCAAGTCCCTTTCCAAAAGGTGATGCAATCACTGTATCAAATCCTCTATGCTGTGCACCAATGACACCGATTCCCTGCACCTTTTCACAGACTGCAGTACATTTACGGCAAAGAATACATTTGTTATTATCTCGCACCATATGTGCAGCAGAATCATCAAGAGGGTAGAGCTGTTTTGTTGAACCAAAGCGGTCTTGGTCTTCAATTCCATATTCCTGGCACAACTGTTGGAGCTCGCATTGGCCACTTCGTACACAGGAGAGGCATTTTTTATCATGGGTAGATAAAATCAGCTCTAAGATGCTCCTTCGAGCGTCAATGACACGGTCCGAATTGGTAAAGACCTCCATGCCTTCCGTAACTGGTGTAACACAGGCTGTAACAAGATTCTTAGCGCCGGTCACTTCTACTACACAGATACGACAGGCACCGATTTCATTGATTTCTTTCATATAGCAAAGAGTAGGAATATCAATATCTAAAGCTCTTGCAGCATTTAGAATCGTTGTTCCTGGCTCTACGCTTAGTGCCTTGCCGTTGATTGTTAAATTGATTTGTTCCATAGCATTTCCTTCCATAATAGTTGCATATTTTGTGCAAAATGTTTAATTTCCGCGACAATTTATAGCATTTCTGACTACCTTTTATAGAATAACATAATAATTTGGAATGGTCTATTCTTTTATGGAATATTATCGGCTAATTTTGGTTAGCCTTGACCTATAGGAAGGGATATGTTAAGTAATGTATGTAAATGTTAGGTAAAAGGAGGCCTTATAAGTCATGATGAATTTAAATCAGCGACTGGTTACAGGATTTGGCTCATGGCATATAGGAAAAGCGTGGGTAGCAGACGGACCTCATGGTATGCGAGCGCAGATCGATCAGATCAAAATCAATAATAGTTTTGAAGCAACCTGTTTTCCAACTGCTAGTGCCATTGCCTGCTCATGGAATACAAAAGCCATAGAAAAGATGGCTACGGGAATTGCCAAGGAGGCAAAAGAGTTAGGGGTTTGTGTGGTATTAGGACCGGGGATTAATATGAAAAGGTCACCTTTATGTGGGAGAAACTTTGAGTATTATTCAGAAGATCCTTACCTTGCAGGAAGTCTAGCTACAAGTTATGTTGAAAAAATGCAGGCACAGGGCGTAGGCGCATGCTTGAAACATTTTGCGGCAAATAATCAGGAAACCCATAGAATGCTGGCAAATTCCATGATTGATGAGAGAGCCTTGCATGAGATTTATTTATCTGCATTTGAAATGGCTATAAAGAAGGCCCATCCTGCAGCAGTAATGGCTAGTTACAATTCTTTAAATGGGACTTGTGTGTGCGAGAATAAAGACTTGCTTACAAATATATTGAGAAAGAAATGGGGATTTTCAGGGCTAGTCATGAGCGATTGGGGAGCCTGCGTAGATCTGCCAGCCTGCATTGGGGCAGGATTGGATGTGGAAATGCCAGATAGCCATACGAATCATGAAGAAGATTTAAACCAGGCCCTTGACAATGGCACTTTGTCAATAGAAGACTTAAAAAGAGCAGTTGCTCATGTGGAAGCATTAGAGCGGGCTTATCCAGCCAAAGAAGTGAAAAAGGCTAGAGAGATTCGGGTTTGTGCTGATACGAGAAATGAGAATCATCTTCTAGCAAGAAAGCTAGAAGAAGAAAGTGCAGTACTTCTTAAAAATGATGGCTATCTGCCTCTTGCTCATCCCAAGCAGATCTTGCTGATTGGAGGGCTAGCCAAAAGCCCTAGGATTCAAGGGGGTGGAAGCAGCCATATTCACACGAAGAGGGTCTTGAATTGTATAGAAGCCTTCGAAAAAGACCAGATTCAGGTGCTTTATACAAAGGGATATGATGCAGAGTCTTTGACTAGCAAGAAAATATTAGAAGAGAAAGCCCTTCAAGCAGTAAAAGAGGCCGTTAAGGCAAAGATTCCGATTCTGTTCTTTGGTGGACTTACAGATATTGCAGAGGGAGAAGGATATGACAGGAGCAGCTATGAAATGCCTCCAAATCAGCTTTCTTTATTAAATAAAATTCTAACGATCACCCAGGATATCTGTTTTGTTTCCTTTTCGGGTGCTCCTTATAATATGGAACTGCCATCTAGGTGCAGGGCCTTGCTTCAAATGTATCTAGGAGGAGAAGGGGTAGCAGAAGCTTGCGTCAGTCTAGTTACTGGTAAGGCATGTCCTTGCGGCAAGTTAGCAGAGAGCATTCCTTATAGTGAAAAGGATGTGCCTTCTTATGGATATTTTGCTCGTCAAGACCAGCAGGCACATAAGATTGATGATATTGAATATCGAGAAAGTATCTTTGTGGGATATCGCTATTATGATACCTTTGCTAAGCCAGTGAGATATTCCTTTGGATATGGTTTGAGCTATACCACCTTTGCTTACGATCATCTTCAGATCGAAAAAAGAAACAACAATGAGGTGGAAGTTCGATTTACCATAGAAAATACAGGGAACATAAACGGAGCAGAGATTGCACAAGTCTATGTTAAGAATCCATGCAATCAGGATTTTCGACCAAATAGAGAACTTCGGGGATTTACCAAAGTCTTTCTAAAGGTAGGAGAGAAAAAACAAGTCAGTATCTTGCTTGATGGCAGGTCATTTTGCGCTTATCAGCAAGGTGAATTTCAAAGGATTGGGGGAAAGTATGAGATTCAGGTGGCCTCTTCACTAGAGGATATCCGGTTAAGAGAAGCCATCGAGATGGAAGGCGTTATGCTAAAG
>CAVJBW010000161.1:2278-3813 GCA_963647625.1 Lachnospiraceae bacterium | reverse complement strand
CTTATGAACACCATGCGCAATATTATGAGACGGACCAGATGGGAATCATTCATCACTCCAATTATGTCAAGTGGATGGAAGAAGCAAGAATGGACTTGCTTGATCAAATGGGAATGAATTATGCCCAGATGGAAGAAATGGAAATCATCTGTCCGGTATTGTCTATCTGTGTGGATTATATCAATATGGTGCATTTTGATGATGATATTTTGATTGTAACCAAGGTTGATAAGTATAATGGAATCAAAATGGATTTTTCCTATGAGATGTATGACAAGAAGACCGGAGAGCTGAAGACGAGAGCAAGTTCTAGTCATTGCTTTTTAAATAAGTCAGGAAAACCAATTTCTATGAAAAGGGTTTATCCTGAGCTAGATACGAAATTTTTTGAAATGTGGGATGAATAAAAAAGATGAATGGTGCTGCAATAAGCTAGCATCATTCATCTTTTTTTTGATATGATTTAGTTTTGTATAGAGCATTCTTAAAACCGAATTAAGGCTGCGCCCCAGGTAAGTCCAGCTCCAAATCCAGCTAAAACAACCAAGTCCCCTTCTTTGATTTTGCCACTACGGAAGGTCTCATCGAGTAGAATCGGGACAGAGGCTGCAGAAGTATTTCCGCAATCTGCCATATTGAGTGGGAACTTTTCAAGAGGAATAGAAAGTCTCTTCGATATGGACTGGATGATTCTTAAGTTCGCCTGGTGCAGAACATAGACATCTGGATCATCTGTAGTATAGCCTGCTTCTTCTAAGAGCTTTTGAATACTTGCCGGAACTGTTTTGATGGCAAATTTGAATACAGCTGGTCCATCCATGGTGATATAACCAGGCTCCAAAGTAGTCTTGGTATAGGGATTGTTATTGGAACGACTTTTGCAATAAAGGGCTGGGCCCTTGGTTCCGTCACTACCTTGTACAAAGGAGAGCAATCCTTCTTGCTCTTCGCTAGTTGCAGTCAAAATAGCTGCACCAGCTCCATCTGCAAATAGAACACAGGTGCTACGATCCGTCCAATCCGTGATCTTAGATAAAGTTTCTACTCCAATGATCAAAGCATTTTTATAAAATCCACTTTTGATATAAGCATTGGCAGTATTCATGGCAAATAAAAATCCAGAACAAGCGGCATTAATATCAAATGCTATGGCATTTTTTGCACCAATTTCACTTTGCACACTGCAAGCTGTACTAGGAAGAAGATTGTCCGCTGAAATGGTACCCACAATAATTAAGTCTAGCTCCTCAGCGGATAGGCCGGAGGCTTCTAGGGCTTTTTGCGCTGCCTTGGTGGCCATAGATACGGTAGTGTCTTCGGTAGCAATATGTCGCCTTTGGATTCCGGTACGTTCCCGAATCCAAGCATCATCTGTTTCAACAAGTTGGGACATGTCGTCATTGGACATGATAGTAGGAGGAAGATAACTTCCTGTTCCGATTATTTTTGCATTCATAAAATTATCCTATCTAAAAAAGTTTGAGAATCAAAATATTTGACAATCAGAGTATATAAAAAGTAAAAAAAAAAGTCAA
>CAVJBW010000161.1:0-2268 GCA_963647625.1 Lachnospiraceae bacterium | reverse complement strand
AATCTATGGCTTCTATACAAGAAGCAATCTATTTATTTTCTGCGGAGTTCTTCCGCACATATTTCCAAAGAGACAATATATCCTTCTATTAAAATTCCAAGAGAAAAGGAGAATTTATTATGCTTGAAATTTTAAAAGAATGGGGACCAGTGATTATTGCAGCAGCTGCAATTGTATTTTTAGTAGCAATCGTAAAGTCTGATGTAGTTCAGACTTCTGTATCAGATGCCTTTACCTCTATTATTGATGGAATGAGTCAAAAGACGAATTTGATTAATCCATAAGGCAGGTGATGGATACGGATCAGGTATTTGAATTAAATACTCAGATGTTTGGGGCGTTTTGGCCTTATATTTGCAATGAGCAAGTGACTGATATTGATTTTAATGGGGTGGATCTGTGGCTGACATTTCTTGACAACCATAGGGAGAAGATCCCGGCAAAGGATCACCAGATTACGACCTTATTTGCCCGTCAGTTTGCCCAGAGATTGTCCAATCTTACAGGTCAGGAATTTAATCCTATGCATCCGTCTTTAGAAGGAGAAACCAAGGATCTTCGCATTTCTATTATGCACGAAAGCATAAGTATATCAGGAATCAGCATATGCATTCGAAAGACACCACCCAAAGTTCGTATTACTCCAACATACGCCTTAGAAACTGGTTATATTACCCAGGAAGTGCTGCAGCTTTTGATTGAGTGCGTCAAAGCCCATATGAATATTGTGGTTGCAGGAGAGCCAAGGGTAGGTAAAACAGAATTTTGCAAATTTTTATCTATGTATATTCCTGAGTCAGAGCGGGTGATTACCATTGAAGATGTGATGGAATGGCGTTACAAAGAGCTAAAGCCTGCGGCAGATGTCCTGCAATGGAAGGTGAGAGAGCATTTTTCTTATTCCCAGGCTATTGTTGCCGCCTTAAAGCAAAATCCCAAATGGCTGATGGTAGCAGAAACAAGGGGAAGCGAGGTGAAGCATCTGATACAATCTTTCAGCACGGGAGTTCATGGCATGACCACTATTCATGCAGAAGATGTTAGCCGGATTCCCCAACGCATGGTGAATATGGTTGACGATTCTATGTTAGAACAGCGGTTTTTAAATAATATTTATGATTTTATTGATGTAGGCATCTTGATTTCCATAAAGCTTTTACCAGATGGAAAGCAGATCAGATATGTAGATCAAGTGGGCTTCTTTGAGCGAGGAGACAGTAATTTGTTTTCCTTAATTGTTTCTGAGGGAAGCTTTGTGAAAGAGGCAAAGCTTCCAGAATATATTGCTTGTAGGTTGTCGAACTCTAGTCAAGACAATCTCTTAGTAAAGGAGGGAGAAGCGATTGAAGGAAAGTAGATGGTTGAAAGCTGCCAAGAAGGCCAGTGAGTTATCCATAAAAGGAAAGAAAAGGACGAATCTAGGACAGCAATGGATGTGGATGGGGGCTTTTCTTGGCCTGGCAATTCTCATGACGATTTTATTTGAGCTTACCCTGACCAGCGCAGGAATCCTACTAATTATGGCTGTCATAGAAGCATTGATTTTGTATCGCTTGTATCAAAAAAGAAGGTTATCTATGCAGCGATTTGACCAGGTGATGGGCTACATGGAACAGATGCTCTACAGCTTTCGCAGTCATAAAAAAGTCATGCTCTCTCTAGAGGAGACCTTGCAAGTGACCCAAGACAGTGCCATGAGAAGGATACTCGAAGAGATGAAAAGAAGGCTTGTCTTAGGCCAGGAACAAGGAACAATCTATTATGACAAGCTCCTAGAAGCCTATCCATGCAGGCGACTAGCTAGAATGCATGAATTTTTTGATAAGGTAGAACAGCTTGGAGGAGATTGTCAGCTTTATATCGACCTGCTTCTTGAAGAGTTAAGGCTGTGGAACGAACGGGAAAAAATACAAGATAAAAATATGAAAAGCCGACTTCTTAATGTGATCTTGTCCATTGGCATTTCCATGGCAATCTGCCTTTTTGTGGAAAAAATCATACCGGATAAAGAGATAATCACCCACAATTTTTTCTATCAAATCAGCGGGATAGGAATGCTCTTTGTCAACTTTTTGACTCTTGTGCTAGCAATGAAAATCATGGTAATCGATCCCTTGAAGAAGGCAGAGGTTCCAGAAGAAAAGGCAGCTCAGTTGTATGAGAGAGTTGTGCATTATTCCTATAAAAAAGAGCTAAAAGGGCAAAGAAAGCTTTGGATTATTTTAGGGATGGTTCTTGTTGCAGGAGTCTTCTTACACAATGTGGGAA
>CAVJBW010000160.1:0-3814 GCA_963647625.1 Lachnospiraceae bacterium | reverse complement strand
ACAGATCGCGTCAAATATCGGTCTTGCCTTTCAGATTCAAGATGATATTTTAGATGTTATTGGAGACCAGGAAGTCATTGGAAAGCCTGTTGGGTCTGATGATAAAAATAACAAGACAACTTATGTTTCTATTAAGGGAATTGATAAGGCCAAAGAAGATGTAAAAAATTATACGGATGAAGCGATTGCTTTACTCGATTCTTTTGAGAAGGAAAATGCTTTTTTGAAGTCTTTGTTATTATCATTAATTAATAGGCAAAAGTAAGGGGATAGAAGATGTTACTTGACAAAATAAATCGGCCAAATGATATTAAGAAAATCAAGCCCGAAGAACTGGACCAATTAGCTCAGGAGATTCGAGATTTTCTAGTGGAGCGAGTTTCTCAAAATGGAGGACACCTTGCTTCGAACCTAGGCGTCGTTGAGCTTACTATGGCACTTCATTTGGCACTTCGATTTCCTCAAGACAAATTGGTATGGGATGTTGGACATCAAGCATATACACATAAGATTTTGACTGGCCGCAAAGACCAGTTTGACACCTTAAGACAACATGGGGGCTTAAGTGGATTTCCAAAAACAAGTGAATCAAATTGCGATGCATTCAATACGGGACACAGCTCCACGTCTATATCGGCAGCTTTGGGATTAGCTACGGCTAGGGACCTTATGGGAGAAAATTACAAAGTTGCCTGCGTAATCGGAGATGGTGCCTTAACTGGCGGGATGGCTTTTGAAGCACTGAATAATGCAGCGCTTCTCAAAAAGAACTTTATTATTGTATTAAATGACAATACCATGTCAATTTCAAAAAATGTAGGTGGATTGCCAGCGCATTTATCCAATATTCGTATGACAGATGCCTATAAAGAATTAAAAGAAGGAGTGAAAGCTTCTTTAAATAAGATTCCTTTATATGGACAGAGAATGGTGCAAAATATCCACAGTACGAAAAGTTCCATCAAGCAGCTCTTGATACCAGGTATGATTTTTGAGAACTTGGGCTTGACCTATCTTGGGCCTTATGATGGACATGATGTTCTGACGATGTATAGAGCATTCGTAGAAGCCCAAAAAGTGGAGGGACCAGTGGTTGTCCATGTGGTGACTAAAAAAGGAAAGGGCTATGTCCATGCAGAACGCCATCCGGCAAGATTTCATGGAACTTCACCTTTTATCATTGAAACTGGCTTGCCGAAAACAAAGCAAACAATGGCAAATTATACCAATGTTTTTTCTACCGTAATGTTAAAGCTCGGTGAGAAAAATAAAAAGCTTGTAGCAATTACAGCAGCCATGGAAGATGGCGTTGGTCTAAAACGTTTTCATAATCGTTACCCAGAGCGTTTCTTCGATGTTGGAATTGCAGAAGCTCATGCAGTTACTTTTGCAGCAGGTCTTGCAAATGAAGGATTTATTCCAGTGGTAGCAGTTTATTCTTCTTTCTTACAAAGAGCCTTTGATCAAATTGTTCATGATGTATGCATGCAGTCTTTGCATGTGATTTTTGCAATTGATAGGGCAGGCCTTGTAGGAGCAGATGGACAGACCCATCAGGGGATGCTGGATTTGAGCTATATGATGTCGATTCCTAATATGGTTGTTATGGCTCCAAAAAATAAATGGGAGCTTTCTGATATGCTAAAATTTGCAGTGGATTATGATGGTCCTATCGCTATTCGCTATCCTAGAGGCCAGGCCTATGACCAGCTAAAAGAGCAAAGAGAACCTATAGAGCTTGCTAAAGCCGAGATTCTACAGAAGGGAAAGAACATAGCAATACTTGCTCTTGGCAATATGGTCAAAATTGCAGTGGAAGTAGCAGAAAAGTTAAAGGAAGAAGGCTTAGAAGTGACTCTTGTAAATGCAAGATTTGCTATGCCATTTGATGAAAATCTTCTCATTGAATTGCAAAAGGACCATGACTTATTGGTAACAATGGAAGAAAATGTTCATAGTGGCGGCTTTGGAGAACACATTGGAGCTTTCTTAAATGAGCATGGAAATACCCTTGATTTTCTTCCAATTGCGCTTCCAGATACCTATATTGAACAGGGAAATGTATCTGTGCTTATGGAAGAAGTGGGCCTAGATGCCCAATCGATAAAAAAGGCGATTTTAGAAAAATATAATAACGAACGAGGCTAAATATGAAGGAAAGATTGGATGTTTTGGTGACAAAAAGAAATCTTGCACCCTCCCGTGAAAAAGCAAAAGCATTAATTATGGCTGGACAGATCTTTGTAGATGGTCAAAGAGAAGATAAGGCTGGTAGTATGTTTGATGACAAAGTGAATATTGAAATTCATGGAAAGACGTTAAAGTACGTCAGTCGTGGAGGCCTTAAGCTAGAAAAGGCAATGGAAGAATTTGCTATTACATTAGAAGATTGTATCTGCATGGATATTGGGGCTTCGACAGGTGGTTTTACAGACTGTATGTTGCAAAACGGGGCAAGTAAGGTCTATTCTGTGGATGTGGGATATGGACAGTTTGCTTGGAAATTAAGGCAAGATGAAAGAGTCGTTTGCATGGAAAAAACCAATATTCGTTATGTAAAGCCAGAAGATATTGATGATGTTCTAGACTTTGCATCGGTGGATGTTTCTTTTATTTCTCTAACAAAGGTTCTTCCAGCTGCCAAAGAATTGTTAAAAGATTGTGGTCAGATGGTTTGCCTGATAAAACCTCAATTCGAAGCAGGCAGAGAGAAGGTTGGCAAAAAAGGAGTGGTAAGAGATCCAAAGGTACATATCGAGGTAATCGATCGTGTGATTTCTTTTGCCAAGGAAATTGGATTTGGTATTTATCATCTAGACTTTTCTCCTGTAAAAGGACCAGAAGGTAACATTGAATATTTGCTTCATATATGCAAAAATGCAGAAGATAAGGAAGGTTATGATGTGGAGGACGTTGTAAAGCGTGCTCATGATACATTAGATTAAAGAATGAAAAACTTTTTTATAATATCCAATGGATATAAAGATCCAGATCTAAAACATACTCGTAGAGTAAAAGAATATATTGAAAAGAAAGGTGGATACTGTCAATATTTTGTGACAGACCCTGATGATAAAGACGCATCTAAGGTGGATTGTGACAAGATACCAGCAAAGGTACAGGTCATCCTGGTCTTAGGAGGCGATGGAACCTTGATTCGTACAGCGCGAGATGTGGTTTCTTTGGACATTCCTTTGATTGGCGTTAATTTGGGAACCTTAGGTTATCTGTGCGAATTAAATTCCCAAACGGTATATCCTGCCATTGATGCAATGTTTGAGGATCGATATGAACTTGAAGATCGTATCATGATTGAAGGGGAAAATGAAGATAAGAAGACCAAGGGCTGTGCTTTAAATGATATTGTTATTCACAGGTCAGGGCTCCTTCAAATCGTTCGAATCAATGTCTATATCAGCGGAAAATATTTAACCACCTACAATGCAGATGGTATTGTAATTTCGACACCAACGGGGTCTACCGGTTACAGTATGTCGGCAGGAGGCCCTATTGTGGATCCCAAGGCTGACTTACTTTTGATTACACCCATAAGTCCTCACGCATTAAATTCAAAAAGTATTGTAATCAGCTCTAAAGATACCATTCGGCTAGAAATCGATAAACGAAGACCGGAACAGGATGAGGAAGTAGTAGTAAGCTTTGATGGCGATCAACTGATTTCTTTAAATGTGGGAGAAAGCATTGAAATAGCAAAGTCTCCTCTGGTTGTTAAAATATTAAAGGTTGGTTCTCAAGGATTCCTTGAAATATTGCAGAAAAAGATGTCCGTTTATAATGATGCGAATGATAGGAT
>CAVJBW010000159.1:0-3814 GCA_963647625.1 Lachnospiraceae bacterium | reverse complement strand
GTTTGGCAATACCAATGAAAATGGTGTGTTGCCTCAGGCAGGAATTGGCTCCGCTGATGTTATTTATGAAGCTACCGTAGAGGGTGGATTGACCCGTATCATGGGTATTTTCCAGGATTATGAAAAGGTAGAAAAGTTCGAATCAATCCGAAGCTGCCGTTTGTATTTCTTGGAATTTGCATCAGAATTCGAAGCAATTTATGGTCACTGGGGACAGTCGCCATATGCCAAAAATGCCTTGTCGTCCTATGATGATTTAGATGGACAATCTTCCGTCTTATTTAACAAGACTTATTATAGAGATTCTTCTAAGCATGCGCCTCATAATGGCTATGCGACTGGTGAGGGAGTAGCAAAAGGAATTGAGACTCTAGGCTATGATGTTAATCACTCAGATTCCTATGAAGGTCATTATAAGTTTGCCGAAGATGGAGAGGAAGTTCAGCTTAGTGACGGAGAAAAAGCTATTGTTGTAAAGCCTGGTTATGTATTAAACAAACCATGGTTTACCTATGACAAAGAATCTAAATTATATTACAGATACCAATATTCCGCTGCACAGACAGATGCTACAACACAAGAGCAGGTCGCTGTTAAAAATATTATTTTACAGTATATGACAACAGGAATGATGGATGAAAAGACATTAAATATTCCAACAAATGGAAGTGGAAATGGTAAATTTATTACCAATGGAAAAGCAATTGACATTACTTGGAAGAAAGATACCACTTCTTCTGTTATGCATTATTATGACGCACAGGGAAATGAAATTACTTTAAACCAGGGTAAGACTTGGGTATGCGTTGTGAACGCGTCTAAGACAGACAATGTAGGCATTTATAGTTCTAAAGAAGATGCCGGAGTCGAATAAAAAATATTTGAGGTAAGAGAACAATATGAAGGGCAAAGGAAAGAAGACCAATTTCTTAATACAAGGATCGATTCTTGCAATCGCATCCATCATAAGTCGAATCATAGGACTTGTTTATCGTATTCCAATGCAGCAAATTATTGGAGACGGTGGTAATAATTATTATGGTACAGCTTATGAAGTATACAATGTATTTTTGTTGATTTCTTCTTTCTCTTTGCCTTTAGCTGTTTCCAAATTGGTTTCGGCTAAAGTAGCAAAGCAGGATCGTAAGAATGCTTATCGTTACTTTAAGGGAGCCTTGTTTTTTGCAATTTGTTCTGGACTAGCAGTGACTTTGATCGTATTCTTTGGGGCAGACTTATTTGCAAGTATTATGAAAACCCCTTTTAGTGCTTATGCCCTTAGAGTTCTTGCTCCAACCTTATTTATTGTAGCAGTTATGGGAACCATTCGTGGTTATTTCCAAGGCTTAGGTACAACTATGCCAAGCGCTGTTTCCCAGATCTTAGAGCAGATTGTAAATGCTGTTATCAGTATTATTGCTTCCTATTTCCTGTTTTCCTATGGAGCAAGAGTAGGAGGCGTTCTAGGGGACGAAACCCACTATGCCCAGGCCTATGGAGCGGCTGGAGGTACAGCAGGAACCTGTGTAGGTGCTGTGGTGGGCTTGTTCTTTGTATCTTTTGTATTCTTTGCCTATCAACCGGTAATGAAAAAAATGATTCGAAAAGAAAAGGGCAATAAAGCAGAGCCTTATACAAAGATTATTCGAATCGTTATTATGACCATTATTCCGGTTTTGTTATCGACTACGATTTATAATATTTCATCTGTAATCGACAATGGACTATTCAAAGCTTTAGCTGACTTTCAAGGATACTCAGCAGATGATTATGGAATCTGGTGGGGAATCTTTTCAGGAAAAACAAAGCTACTTTTAAATGTGCCTATTGCAGTAGCATCTGCCTTGGCTGCTTCTACGGTGCCAACTTTGGCTGCAGCTTATGCACAAAAAGATATGAAAACCTTAAGGCGCAGAATACAATCGGCCATTCGATTTACCATGATGATTGCATTTCCATGTGCCGTAGGGATGATGGTTTTAGCTTCCCCAATCTTGCAACTATTGTGGGGCGATGCAAAATGAGAGTTCCTGTTACCAATGCCATTTATGCTTTGATTATGCATATTGCATTTTTGGAAGTTCTCATGCTGGTATCTGACCAAAATATTGTGGCGGTGGTAATGGCCAATACTTTTTATGCCTTTGTTATGTGCATTTTAAATCATAGGGGAATTAGAAAAGAAGCCAAATACCATCAGGAAATAAAAAAGACCTTTGTCCTGCCGGCAATTTCTTCAGGAATTATGGGCATTATCGTCTATGGCGTCTATAAAGTCTTGGTTATGATTTTACATATGAATGCTATTCCAACAGTAATTGCGATTTTGGCAGGAATGATTTCCTATGCCCTTATTATGATTGCAATCAAAGGTATTACCAGAGAAGAGTTAGAAAATATGCCTAAAGGAAATATTTTGATTAAGATTTTTGAAAAATTACATTTGATGTAAAAGGGATTATGTTACATGAATAAAAAGAAATATGATCTTGCCATAATAGGTGCCGGTGCGGCCGGAATATTTGCAGCAATCACAGCAGCTCGAAGGGGCTGCTGCGTTGTGCTTATAGAACATACCAATCAAATCGGAAAAAAGCTTCTTTCTACAGGCAATGGACGTTGTAATTTCACCAATGCTTACCAAGATGAGACTTGTTATCGCTCTAGTAGTCAGAAAAATTATTATTCTGTTATAAAAGATTTTGATGCGAATCAGGTGAAAGAATTTTTTGAACAGCTTGGGATGCTTACCACTGAAAAAAATGGCTATTATTATCCCTATACCCAATCAGCAAGTACTGTTCTTGAGCTCTTAAGGCAAGAATTAACTAGACTGAAAGTAAAAATAAAGACCAATACAAGCATTGTGAACATCAAAAAAGAAAAGGAATCTTTTCTCTTACAATGTGATAATGCTTATGAAATATATGCCGATCACTGCCTTTTGACAACAGGGTCGAAAGCGGCAGCTTTTACAGGAAGCGATGGAAGTGGCTACAAATTAGCGCAAGGATTAGGACATCATGTAGTTCCTGTGGTTCCTTCTTTGGTAGCTTTAAAATCATCGGACTGCTTTTTTCAAAATATTCCAAGGATTCGTTTTGATGGGAATATTGTTTTGTATCGAAATGGGGCCTCTCCCATAAAGGAGGCAGGGCAATTACAATTAATCGAAGCTGGAATCAGTGGAATACCTGTTTTTCAATTAAGTAGATATGCAGCTTATGAACTTAGAGAAAAGAGGTCTGTTACAGCAAAAATATCTTTTGTTCCCCTGACAAAAGACCAGGTAATGACCTATTTGTCTGAGCAAAAGAGAAAAGATCAAGGTATCACTCTTACCAATGCTTTAATGGGACTAGTAGATGTAAAACTCATCCCTGCCATCTTGAAAAGATTAGGTCTTGAAAGGCAGCTTCCTCTATCTTTGGCAAAACAAGAAGAGCTTGAGGCCCTAGCTTCCTTTTTAACCGGCTTTCTTTTTGACATTACAGCTACCAAAGACTATAAAGATGCACAGGTATGTGCTGGTGGAATTGATTTAGAGGAAATTAATCTTGATACAATGGAGTCCAATCTTGTGCCAAAGTTGTATTTTGCAGGAGAAATTCTAGATGTAGATGGAAAGTGTGGAGGCTATAATCTACAATGGGCATTTTCAAGTGCAGTAAAAGCTGCCACAAGCATTTCAAAACAAGGGTAGTATTATGATTCGAATTACAAATCTTTCTTTACCAATTGACCATACGGAAGAGGAATTAAAGAAAAAAATCTTAAAAAAGTTAAAAATAAAGCCGTCCATGCTACTTGGATT
>CAVJBW010000158.1:0-3842 GCA_963647625.1 Lachnospiraceae bacterium | reverse complement strand
ATATTTCTACTATGGCCATAGAATCTGGAGCAAAGGTAACGAAAAAGTATAATGCTGCCAACTGTGAAAAATTTGGCCTTACCATACCAGAAGGTTATGAAGCTATTGAAGAATAAAAACAAAATCTAGCAAAATAAAAAAAATATACCTGAATATACAAGGTGACTGCCTATTTTAATAGAATTCAATCAAGCTTTTTGCTCTAGAATTCTTGACAAAAAGGCGGTCACCTTTTAGGATAAAAATAGTGTGCTTTTCTTTTTATAAGAATCGGAGATATGCTCCGATTAAGCAAAAAGGCACTTTTTGAATCTAGGAGGAAATAATTATGTTTAGTGGCCTTACAGCGTCGGCTTTGTTTTCAGCGTTGCCTGGAGATATTGCCCAAGGGATTATATGGGGAATCATGGCACTTGGTGTTTATATCACCTTTCGCCTGCTTGATTTTGCCGACTTAAGTGTAGATGGTACTCTTGCAACAGGGGGAGCAGTCACCGTTATGATGGTAGTAGGCGGTCATAATATTGTTACGGCTCTTGTGGTTGCAACAATATGTGGAATTATTGCAGGAATTGCAACGGGATGTCTTCATACCTTGCTTGGAATCCCACCGATTCTAGCAGGAATCTTGACCCAGATTGCCTTGTATTCCATTAACTTAAATATTATGGGAGGAGCCAATCAGGCCTTGTCTGTAGATAAGTACAACTTGCTGATTTCTCTTCGTTTTATACCAAAGGCAATCTTGATTTCAGCAATCTTTGCCATTGTAATTATTATTATCTTTTATTGGTATTTTGGAACCGAGCAAGGAAGCGCTGTGCGTGCAACAGGATGTAACAGCCAGATGGCAAGTGCCCAGGGCATTAACATCAAGCTTATGAAGGTCATTACCTTGGCCTTGTCCAATGGAATCGTTGCACTTGCAGGAGGATTGCTAGCTCAGTACCAGGGATTCTCTGATATCAATATGGGCCGAGGCGCCATCGTAATCGGTCTTGCAGCAGTAATTATTGGTGAAGTTCTAGGAGAAGCCTTCCTAGGAAAGAGACTGAACTTTGTTACACGATTGATCTTCGTTGTAATAGGCGGAATCATTTATTATATTGTTGTGGGAGTTGTACTATGGCTCAAGATGCCAACCAACGACTTGAAGCTCTTTACGGCAATTATCGTAGCTGTCTTTTTGGCAGTGCCTTATCTGAAAGGCCAAGCCAAAAGCTCTTACAAAAAAGCCTTGAAACGCAAAATGCTTGGTGAAAAGGAGGGCAACTAGATGTTACAAATAGAAGAAATTTACAAGACCTTTAACCCAGGCACAATCAATGAGAAGAAGGCTTTGAATGGTGTGAATCTTCACTTGGAAGAAGGAGATTTTTGTACCATTATTGGTGGAAATGGTGCTGGTAAATCAACCATGCTCAATGCAATTGCCGGGGTATGGCCCATTGATGCAGGCTCGATTACCTTAGGCGGGGTGAATATCACAGGAATGAAGGAACACCAAAGAGCCAAATATCTAGGACGTGTCTTCCAAGATCCTATGACGGGTACGGCAGCTACCATGGAGATTCAGGAAAATATGGCATTGGCAGCCCGCAGAGGAAAAGGCAGAGGTCTAAGATGGGGGATTACCCACAAGGAAAAAGACCAATACCGTGACAGTCTAAAGGTATTAGGACTAGGCCTAGAAGATCGCCTCACAGCCAAGGTTGGTTTACTTTCTGGTGGACAGCGTCAGGCCTTAACCTTGCTCATGGCAACTTTGCAACAGCCAAAGCTCTTGCTCTTAGATGAGCATACGGCAGCGCTAGATCCAAAGACAGCAGCCAAAGTGCTAGAAATCTCCGACAAAATCATCCAGGAAAACCATCTCACAGCACTGATGGTTACCCACAATATGAGAGATGCCATTGATCATGGCAATCGTTTAATCATGATGAATGAAGGTAGAATTATCCTTGATATCAAAGGAGAAGAAAAAAAGCAACTTACGATTGAACAGCTCCTTCACAAGTTTGAAGAAGTATCCGGAAGTGAATTTGTATCAGATAAGGCACTGCTTTCCAAATAAATCACCCATTTACAAAGACCAAGTAATCCTTGAAGGATTGCTTGGTCTTTTTTTGTATAGGAAGTATCTTGCTGAAGCGACCCCAACCTAGGAGGAGAATTATTGGAAATTCAAAAAGGAATCAATGAATTTATCAATGATCATATTAGAGGTGTTGCTCTTCCAGATGGCATCAATCTGTACTTCGTAGCCGTTTAAAGGAACCGCGACGATTTGCCCATCAAATTCATTTCCGAGAAAGTACTTACTGGCAATCAGGACACCTCGATCTAGCAAAAGGTTGCCTAGATGTTCGCGACCATTTCCAGCATATTGGGCAATGAAAGGCCGTATGCCATTGCTTTTAAACAAGTTGCTGATGTAGATGGAATAATTCTCGGAAGACTTTTGATCTAGGGTCAAGATGGCCTGGGTCTTAAGGTCTTGTACATCAATAGAGTCCTTCGAGGATAAGGGGTGAGCAGCATTCATATAGACCATCAAAGGAATGCTTTGCAAAGTGACTTTTCGGTAGCTGTCTGAGCTAAACTGGGTAGAATCATAAGATGCTGTCAGCATCACGTCGATACGGTCGGATTCTAGAGAATCAAAGAGTTCTTTGAACTGGCGGCAATAGATTTCTACCGTGATCTCCTTGTGAGAGGAAATAAATTTTTGTAAGGGAGCAAAAAAAGCATTGACCCCCCATTCTAGAAAGCCAATCTTAATAAGGCCTGAGGTTCCACTCATGGCACTATTGGCAGCTGTAATGGCATCTCCGATTTCATCGGTAATGGTCTCGAGACGCTGGGCGAGAACTCGGCCGGCGGGAGTGAGGCTAAGGCCTCTTGGACTACGGAGAAATAGCTGCAGATTCAATTCCTGCTCCATAAGCTGGATGCGCTTGCTGACCCAGGACTGGGTGGTGAACATCTTTTCTGCAGCTTTCGTAAAACTGAGATATTTGGCTGCAGCTAGAAAGATTTCCAAATCCACGATCTGTATATTATACAAATTGATTTCATGCATAAAAGCGAGGCCTCCTTGGTCTTAAAATTTGGTTAATTGTAACATATTCTGAAATGGAATGGTAGACATTCTGTACAAGAAGTTGTGGGTTTCGCCCTGGGGTGTTAAGTTAAAGTCAACAAAGGTAGAAGGGGAATCAAGAGAGGAGAAGTAACTATGTTAACGGAAAAGGAGAACTTTTATCAAGCAATTAAAAAAGATGGACACCCAGATCGACTTGCCAATGGCTATGATGCCTTTCGAATCATTGGAGGAGATCCGGTAGGACAGTTCGTTCGAGGTAATAGAATCAAGGGGACAGATTCTTATGACCGTTGGGGATGCTTTATTTCTTGGCCAGAAGACCAGCTTCGAGCAATTCCGATTATAACCAATGAAAATCAGGTCATTCAGGACATCGAAGAATGGAAAAAATATGTAAAAGTGCCAGATCTTCGAGGAAATTGTTCTAGTGGTTGGGAAACTGCCTTGGAAAATAAAAAGAAGATTCAAGAGGAAGGCTACATTGCTACGACGGTGATGGGAACGGGAATCTTCGAAGAACTTCACATGTTGATGACCTTTGAAGATACTTTGGTCAATCTATTAGCTTATCCGGACGAAATGCATGAGCTTGTAGATGCGGTTTATGAATATCGTATGGAATATTTTAGATTGATCGTGGAGAATCTTCATCCGGACGCTATTATTTCCCATGATGACTGGGGAAGCAAAGATCAGTTACTCATGAGCCCGCAGGTATGGCGCGACTATTTTAAAG
>CAVJBW010000157.1:0-3843 GCA_963647625.1 Lachnospiraceae bacterium | reverse complement strand
GTATATGGATTTTGATAGGAGCATTCATCTTTCATTTGGCGAGCATGGTGGTTGCCATTATTGTAATAAAGCTGACCAATCCACCAGATAGCACCAAGGGGGTGTGGATTTTTTCTAGTACCTTTTCCAACAATGGATTTATGGGCTTCCCACTTGTTTTGGCAATCTATGGTAGCGAAGGCATGTTTTTGATGGTAATCGCCAATATGGTGTCCAATTTTATAATGTTTTCTTTCGGGATCAAATTGCTAACAAAAGGTTATCCTGTAGAAGGAAGTATCAGCCTCAAGAAAATGTTTGTGAACAATATCAATATTGCAGTAGTGGTGGGATTGATCTTTTATTTCTTTCAGATTCCGGTACCGGAACTTGCCACGGACTTGCTTAACTATGTAGGAAATATTACGGCAGGTCTTTCCATGATTGTTGTAGGGCTGTCTCTGTCACGAATTGATATTAAGACTGTATTTAAAGGAAAAGACGTATGGATTGCCAGTGCTCTTCGCTTGCTCTTGATTCCACTACTTACCATTGTGGTAGTGAAAGTGCTTTTCAAAGATGTGGATTTGTTATTTATCAAGGTACTGGTGTTGATGTCTGCTTTGCCTACTGCATCTGCAGTCTCTATTATCTGCGAGCAATACAAGACCAATACGAAGTTGGCAGCGAAAACAGTATTTGTTTCTACCCTATTTAGCATTGTCACGGTGCCTCTTATGATGACAATTGCATTTTGAGCCTGGCAGTGAACTTTATTACCGTAATATGAGAAGATAATATATGGCAAAAAAATCTAATAAAAAAAGATATAATCAGAAAAAAGAAGACCTAAGATATATAAAAAGAATCATTTCCCCTATACAGAATCGTTCCCTCCTTGAACTGGTAGCAGAGGAAATCTTAGAGATGCTCTCTAGTAGAGAATTATTTGCCCAGGAAGAAGGAAGATTTGTAAGTGTGCAAGATGAGCATATTGAAAATACCTTGCTCTACCGCCCCAAAGGAGAAGAAAAGACTTCTATGGTTCATTCTTTATCCAATACTTTTGCAATCCACAATGTAAAAGGCTACCATACTATTCGTAAGATGTTTGCACGTTTATATAAGGGCAAGATCATCAATTGCATGAAAAATTATGATAGCTATGGTCTGTCCCTTGCAAAAGAGAAGCCACAAGTCATCACACAATTTATTAATCTACAGCTTGAGAACAATTCCATCGATGATCTTTTGATGCTAGAGGGCAAGGCGCTAGATGCCATTGGGAGCAATCCTTACTGTAAGCATTTGCGAATTGCCAATATACAACAATCTATGTTAGAGAGTATTCCAGACGATATTACCTTGCTCTATCCGGAGGCTAGAAGATTAAAAAGGCAGTTTTATCTTCATGTAGGAGGCACAAACTCTGGAAAAACTTATCAAGCTTTAAATGCCTGTATGAAGGCCAATAGCGGTGTATATCTTGCTCCTTTGCGTTTGCTGGCTTTAGAATGCCAGGAAAAGATGCTCGATCAAGATGTCCTTTGCTCTATGATTACCGGAGAAGAAGAAAATATCATTCCCAATGCAACCCATATGTCTAGCACGGTGGAGCTGCTTAATACAGACCATTATTATGATGTCTGCGTGATTGATGAAGCCCAGATGTTAAGTGATGAAGTAAGAGGATGGGCTTGGACCAAGGCAATATTAGGAGTCTTTGCCAGGGAAGTTCATGTGTGTATGTCTCCAGATGCCTTGCCGATTGTACAGCGACTTGTAACTAGCTGCGCAGATTCCTATGTGGTGGTAGAACATGAAAGAAATACTCCTTTGATCGTGGAAGATACTCCCTTTGATTTTCCAGAGGATGTCAAAAAACATGATGCACTGGTTGTATTTTCTAGAAGAAATGTCTTATCTGTTGCCTCAGAACTAAAAAGACAAGGGAAAAGGGCCAGTGTTATTTATGGGGCCTTGCCTTATGATGTTCGCAAAAATGAACTGCACAAGTTCATGGAAGGTGAGACAGAAGTGGTGGTAACTACAGATGCAATTGGCATGGGCATGAACCTTCCGGTAGAACGGATTGTTTTTTTGGAAACAGAGAAGTTTGATGGGATCTCAAGGAGATTTTTGACGGGGCCTGAGATAAAACAGATTGCTGGAAGGGCAGGGCGAAAAGGCTTATATGAAAAGGGCTATGTCAATGCTATTGAACACAAAGGCAAGATTGCAAAGCGATTAAAAGAACCTTACAAAGCGATTGAAAAGGCAAGGATTCAGATGCCGGATCGATTGCTTGACTTGGACTTGCCTTTGGTGAATACCTTAAAGTCCTGGTCGAGACTTGCTAGCGATGAGCTCTATGAAAAGGCTAGCATTGAGGAGAATTTAAGACGCATTCAGCTTATTGATGACTTGATGCAAAAAGAAGAAAAGGAATTAAGCAAGAAGAGAATATGGCAGTTTGTGTTGGTTCCATTTGATGAAAGAAACAAAGAATTAGAACAATTATACCTTCATTTGATCTACCTGCATCTTTATGGTCTAGATCTTTTTGTGGATTATCAGTATCAATTACTCGAATCTGACAAATTAGAAGAATTAGAAACGAATTATAAAAAGCTGGATTTGTACTTTTCTTTTGCTAGAATCCTGAATTATCCTCAGGAAGAAAAGGAAAGATTGATGAAGCAAAAAGCCCAGGTTGCCACAAAAATCATGGAAGTGCTCGGCCATCTAGAAGGACAACACAAAACTTGCCGGCAGTGTGGTCGACTTTTGGCATGGAATTATCGATATGGAATATGCAATCGCTGTCATTTGCAAAAAAGTCATGGAACATATAAAGAAATAAGGGCACGAAAGTCTTAGGAATCAGTTGAATTTACAAGCGGATTATAGTATATTAAAATTCGTCAGATGAGATAATAAACTTATTTTTTTTGACGACAGATTAGGGACGAAAGTGAGGAAGTTACATGGAAGACATGGTACGGGTTGCAGTAGATGCAATGGGCGGAGATCATGCTCCTGATGAAATCATCAAAGGATGTATAGATGCTGTGAATGAGCAGCAAAATATATATTGCTATTTGGTTGGCAAGCAGGAAGTATTAGAAGAAAAATTAAAGGCTTATACTTATCCTGCAGATCGAGTAGAAATCGTTCCCGCAACAGAGAAGATTGAGACAGCGGAGCCACCAGTGAACGCTATTCGCAAGAAGAAGGATTCTTCTATCGTGGTTGCCTTAAAGCTAGTAAAGGAAGGAAAGGCAGATGCCTTTGTATCTGCAGGAAGTTCCGGAGCTGTATTGGTTGGTGGTCAGGTGATTGTAGGTAAGATTCGTGGAATTGAAAGGGCACCTCTAGCACCTCTGATTCCTACAGAGAAGGGCATGTCTCTCTTGATTGATTGCGGAGCCAATGTTGATGCTAGGGCCTCTCATTTGGTACAATTTGCCAAGATGGGATCGATCTATATGGAAAGTGTCATGGGCATTAAGAATCCTACCGTTGCAATTGTTAATATTGGTGCGGAAGAAGAAAAAGGAAATGCCCTTGTAAAAGAAACCTATCCTTTGTTAAAGCAATGCGAAGAGATCAACTTTATTGGTAATATCGAAGCAAGGGAAATTCCTTATGGCAAAGCGGATGTTATTGTCTGTGAAGCTTTTACTGGAAATGTGATCTTAAAGCTTTATGAAGGAATCGGAGCGGTTATGCTTGGTGCTATTAAGAAGGGACTCTTATCTTCCCTTCGAAGCAAGATTGGAGCTTTGCTAATCAAGCCAGCCTTGAAGACTACCATGAAGCAGTTTGATTCCTCCCAATATGGAGGCGCTCCTTTGCTAGGAC
>CAVJBW010000156.1:871-3845 GCA_963647625.1 Lachnospiraceae bacterium | reverse complement strand
GCAATATCATGCAATACAAGGCAGCTCAGACCATGACTCAAGTATCGACTGCTTTGCTTGCTCAGAATCTCAACTCCTTTGAGGAGCTTGGCAATTCCATGACCCAGATGATGGAGCAATCTGTCAATCCTTCTGTAGGTAGTAACTTTGATCTGACTGTATAATATACTTTGAAAAAATTACGAAAGAGGCTAGCACAAAAGCTAACCTCTTTTTTTGTATAAAGCTATTTATTTATCAAACGTATAGACTTTTCCGTAATTTCTATTTTGCGCTCTTTATAAAGCTTTCCTACTCCTCGCTTAAAGGCATTTTTGCTAAGTCCGGTTACTCTCTTGATGGTCTCAGGGCTTGCCTTATCATTAAAGGGTAGCACTCCAGCATATTCCTTTATGATCGAAAGTATCAATTCTGCATCTTCATCCATCTGAAGATATGCTCTTTGCCTTAAGGTCAAGTCAAGCTTGCCATCTTCCTTTACTCCAAGCACTCTAGCCTCAACTACCTGACCAATCTTTAACTTGCTATGATCTTCAAAGCTAGCGATTCTTCCTGAATATTTATCATCCACAGCCAAAAATGCCCCGAAGTTGTCACTAAACTCATAGACCCGGCCTTTGACGATATCATCCTTTTGATAGGGAGACCTGGTTGAAAGTAAGTGATAGAGGCCTCTCATAGTTGCACACAGTCGCTGGCTTTTGTCGATATATAAAGAAACCAGGATTTCATCCCCAGCCTGTAAGCGGCATAGCTGTTCTTTATAAGGTAAAAATAGGTCTTTTTCCAGGCCCCAGTCTAGGAAAGCTCCGATTTTTGTTACCTCAAGGACTTTTAATACACGATATTCTCCTAAGGTAAGCTTGGGTTCACGAACCGTGGAAATCAGGCGATCTTGGGAGTCCTTGTATAGAAAGACCCTCATTTCATCTCCTACCTTTGCCTCCGGTGGCACCTGAGCTGCCGGCAAAAGAACCTTTTCCTGGGCATTTTTATCTTCTCCTAAGTAAACCCCAAAATCAACTTTTTTTATAATTGTAAGGGTTTGAAATTCTCCTAATTGCAATGGTTATCCTCCCTATCTAGCCCTAGTGCACTTCTTGATCACGGACTAGTCTCATTACTTTGGGGATCTGTTTGTGAATCATCCGTATCCGTATTTTCCGTATCGGAAGATTGACTTGTATCATCCTCCCCGGTATCCCCTTGAATTACGGTTTCTTGTGTCTCATTTTGTTGCGTATCAGAATTGGTTTTTTTCTTTGTCTGTTTGGTGGAATCTTTGGTATGCAAGGTGCAAGTCTCATTTTTCTCTGTGGAAATCATATATTTTCCATCTTGACTAGAAGAGCTGCCACCTGTCATAAGAACCTTGGTTTCTGTCTTTGTACAATATTTACCTGCAATCTGTCCAGATTCTTTACATACAGTCACAGAAACATGATGATCGCACTTGGTGGTTGGCTGAGTCCCTTTTTCAAAATATTCTGTTGTCACCTGAGAACCTCTTGGATCCTTGTTGCATACATCACTGATTGCAAGCTTACCGGACTTTTTACATACCTTGACCTGAACAATTCCATCTGGCTTTTCAAAGGCTTTATTTTCCAGATTCTCATGAATACGACTCATGACATTTTTCCACAAGACTTTTGGATAGGCTGTGGAGCTAAGCTGTGAATTGTCATCATATCCTCCCCAGACTACGCAGGTGTAGTATGGTGTAAATCCTGCAAATAAGGCATCACGGTTCTTGCTGGTGGTTCCTGACTTACCTGCAGTAGACATGCCACTAAAATTAGCCAATCGTCCAGTACCCTTGGTCATAACATCTTGCATGGCACTGGTTAAAAGGAAGGCGGTTGTCTCCTTTAATACCGTATGAGTCTCTGGAGTATTATCAATCAGGACATTCCCTTCGTGATCTAGAATCTTGGTATAGAATACCGGCTTGGTATAGGTACCACCATTTGCAATGGTTGCATAGGCTGCCGTTAGCTCTAGATTGGTAACACCATTGGTAATTCCACCAAGAGCAAGGGATTGCACAATATCAGAATCTGTTAATGTGGTAAATCCAAAATTCTGCAAATAATCATATCCTACTTGCGGAGTAATATCTGTCAAAGTCTTTACCGTCACAATATTTATGGATTTTGTAATAGCTTCTCTAATGGTGGTAAAGCCTTTATAAGAATGATCATAGTTGTTGACGCTTGTTCCATTGGAATAAGAATATGGTGCATCATCTTGTACCGTTGCTAAGGTCATGCCACCGGCATCAAGGGCTGGAGCATAAGCCGCTAGGACCTTAAAGGTAGATCCTGGCTGTCTGGTGGTATTGGTCGCACGGTTCAAAGTCTTTGAAGCCGTCTTTTTTCCTCTTCCTCCAACAATGGCCTTCACCTGACCCGTGGACTGATCTATGATTGTCATGGCTGCTTGAGGTTCTAATACCGTCTGGAAATATTCTCCATTTTCCACAATGGTATCTCCCTCTTCCATGATATCCTTTTTGTACTTTTCTACTTCTGCCTTACACTCATCTTCACTAGAAAATACAATGTCATAATCTGAATCTTTGGCTTTGTAATAGGAAAGCAAGGTGTTTTCATCATAATTTTTGATTGTTCCATCCGACTTTTGAATCGAAAGCTTGTAGCTAAAGGAATACTGAGTTCCTACTGCATAATTGCTAGTATCTGCTACTTCCTCATCGCAAATCGTCTGAATTTCAGGATCTTGGGTAGAATAAATACTCAAGCCTCCATTGTAGAGAGCTTTATAAGCCTGTGCTTCTGTATATCCTAATTTTTCCTGCAAATCATCAATCACTTGTTCTGTCAATTCATCTACAAAATAAGAATAGACATTACTTGACTCATCTTCTTCATTTTGGCTATTGATGGTTTGAATTCGGTCATAGACATTGTCTGCCATTGCCTCATCATATTGACTTTGATCAATGTAGCCT
>CAVJBW010000156.1:0-791 GCA_963647625.1 Lachnospiraceae bacterium | reverse complement strand
GCGCTTTGCACTTGCCTCAGGATCACTAATCGGATTGTAATGAGATGGATTTTTGGTGATTCCTGCAATGACCGCTGCTTCTGAAAGGGTCAGTTCCGATACATCCTTTCCAAAATAGCGCTTTGCTGCAGATTGAACCCCAAGACAGTTCTGCCCTAGGTTGATCGTATTGAGATAATTTTCCAAAATCCACTCTTTGGAATATTTCTTCTCTAGCTGGAGTGCCAAATACTGCTCCTGAATCTTACGAGTCAGCTTCTCCTTCATGCCACTTTCACTGGTCCAGTTGGTAAAGACATTGTTCTTTAACAGCTGCTGAGTAATGGTAGAAGCGCCCTCTGTAAAGTGGAATCCATTCTTCACGCCTTTAAATGCTGCACGAACAATTCCCTTTAAATCGATACCATTGTGGTCATAGAATCTTTCATCTTCAATGGCAACAAAGGCATGCTGCAAGTCCTCTGGAATCTCATCAATGGTAACATAGACTCTGTTGGAGCCTGAGGCCACCAAGGATGCAATCTGATTATCCTCGCTATCATATACTGTTGATAAATATCCCGTTGGGGACGCATCGATTTCATCAATGTCTGGTGCCTGTGCAATCACACTGCTTACTGTCTTGTAGCCTACTACCGCACCAATGGCTATTACGACTAGCACACATACTAATAAAGCTTTTCCAAAAAGTACTTTTTTCTTTTTTCTTCTACGTGACTTCTTGGACTTGAGATTCTTTTGCTTTTTTAATGTTTGCTTTTTTCCATAGTTCATAAGTTTCTCCTTTATAT
>CAVJBW010000155.1:0-3852 GCA_963647625.1 Lachnospiraceae bacterium | reverse complement strand
GAAGAGCACCGATGTTATCACCAGCCTGAGCCTCATCAAGAAGCTTACGGAACATTTCGATACCAGTAATAACTGATTTCTGAACGTCCTCTTTGATACCAACGATTTCGATTTCGTCGTTGAGGTGAAGTGTTCCACGCTCTACTCTACCAGTAGCAACAGTACCACGACCTGTGATTGTGAATACGTCCTCTACAGGCATAAGGAATGGCTTGTCTGTATCACGCTCTGGATCTGGGATGTAAGAATCAACAGTATCCATAAGTTCCATGATCTTGTCGCCCCATTCTCCCATTGGATCTTCAAGAGCCTTAAGAGCTGAACCCTTAACGATTGGGCAATCTGTGAATTCATACTCTTCCAACTGCTCTGTGATTTCCATCTCTACGAGCTCAAGAAGCTCTTCATCGTCAACCATATCACACTTGTTCATGAATACAACGATGTAAGGTACACCTACCTGACGAGAAAGAAGGATGTGCTCCTTTGTCTGAGCCATAACACCGTCAGTAGCAGCAACTACAAGGATAGCGCCGTCCATCTGAGCAGCACCAGTGATCATGTTCTTAACGTAGTCAGCATGTCCTGGGCAGTCAACGTGTGCGTAATGTCTCTTCTCTGTCTGGTACTCAACGTGAGCTGTTGAAATGGTAATACCTCTTTCACGCTCTTCTGGAGCCTTATCGATGTTCTCGAAATCAACCTTTGCGTTTCCTTCTACTCTCTCTGCAAGTACTTTTGTGATTGCAGCTGTAAGAGTTGTTTTACCGTGGTCAACGTGTCCGATTGTACCAATGTTACAATGTGGTTTGCTTCTGTCAAATTTAGCCTTTGCCATTTTGATTTTCCTCCTTAAATTCATATCCGATTTCGGATATCATTTTTAGTCTCAACTAGTCTCCATTATAAATGGAAACGTCTATTTTTTCAACTATAAACGTTGAAATTCTTATTAGTTAGCGTGTTCGCTAATAACCTTGTCCATAACACTCTTTGGAGCTGGCTCATATCTATCAAAGAACATAGAGTAGTTACCACGTCCCTGTGTAGAAGAACGAAGCTCTGTAGAGTATCCAAACATCTCTGAAAGTGGAACGAATGCACGTACGATCTTTCCACCACCAAGGTCATCCATACCTTCGATCTGTCCACGTTTAGCGTTCAGACTTCCGATAACGTCACCCATGTACTCTTCTGGCATTGTAACTTCAACCTTCATGATAGGCTCAAGAAGTACAGCACCACCCTGCTTCATAGCATCCTTGAATGCCATAGAACCAGCGATGTGGAATGCCATTTCTGAAGAATCGACTTCATGGTAAGAACCATCGTATACGTTTGCAGAAATACCAATAACTGGGAATCCAGCCAAGATACCTGCCTGTGCAGCTTCTTCGATACCTTCACCAACTGCTGGGATGTATTCCTTAGGAATAGCACCACCAACAACGGTAGATTCGAACTTGAATGTCTCTTCACCGTTTGGATCCATTGGCTCGAACTTAACTTTACAGTGTCCGTACTGTCCACGACCACCTGACTGCTTAGCATACTTGCTATCGATGTCAACTGGCTTTGTAATGGTCTCTTTGTAAGCAACCTGTGGAGCACCAACGTTTGCTTCTACCTTGAACTCACGAAGAAGACGATCAACGATAACTTCCAAGTGAAGCTCGCCCATTCCGGCGATGATTGTCTGACCAGTTTCCTGGTTAGTATGAGCACGGAAAGTAGGATCTTCTTCTGCAAGTTTTGCAAGAGCTTCACCCATCTTACCCTGATCATTTTTGGTCTTAGGCTCGATAGCCAATTCGATAACTGGCTCTGGGAATTCCATAGACTCAAGGATTACTGGATGCTGCTCGTCGCAGATTGTATCACCAGTAGTTGTGATCTTAAGACCAACAGCTGCTGCGATATCTCCAGAGTAAACCTTATCGATCTCAGTTCTGCTGTTTGCGTGCATCTGAAGGATACGTCCAACACGTTCCTTTTTATCCTTTGTAGCATTCAGGATGTAAGAACCTGAGTTCAAAGTACCTGAATAAACACGGAAGAATGCAAGCTTTCCAACGAATGGATCAGTCATAATCTTGAATGCTAAAGCTGCAAATGGCTCATCATCAGATGAAGGCTTTGTGATTTCGTTGCCTTCCATATCAACACCCTTGATATCTGGGATATCTGTAGGAGCTGGCATGTACTCGATAACACCATCTAACAACTTCTGTACACCCTTGTTCTTGTAAGCAGAACCGCAGTATACAGGAACAGCCTCGCATGCGATAGTAGCATTACGAAGAGCTTTTTTCATATCTTCTACTGATGGCTCTTCACCTTCAAGGTAAATCATCATCAACTCATCATCAAGATCACAGATCTTTTCAACAAGGTTGGTATGCCATTCATCTGCAAGATCCTTCAAATCATCAGGAATTGCAGTGATTTCGATATCCTCACCCTTGTCATCATTGTAAAAATATGCTTCCATTTCGAACAGATCGATAAGACCCTTGAAGTCATCTTCTGCTCCGATAGGAATCTGTACCGGAATAGCATTTTTTCCAAGACGATCAATGATAGTCTGTACTGACATGAAGAAGTCAGCACCCATCTTGTCCATCTTGTTGATGAATGCCATACGAGGTACGTTATATGTGTCAGCCTGACGCCATACGTTTTCTGACTGTGGCTCAACACCGGCCTTAGCATCAAATACACCTACAGCACCATCAAGTACACGAAGTGAACGCTCAACTTCTACGGTGAAGTCAACGTGTCCTGGGGTGTCGATGATGTTGATACGATGCTCTAAAGCTCCAGCCTTTGGCTTGTGATGATCCTCAAGTGTCCAGTGGCAAGTTGTAGCAGCAGATGTGATAGTGATACCACGCTCTTTTTCCTGCTCCATCCAGTCCATTGTAGATGCACCATCATGAGTCTCACCAATCTTGTAGTTAACACCAGTATAATAAAGGATACGCTCTGTCAATGTGGTCTTACCAGCATCGATATGAGCCATGATTCCGATATTTCTGGTTCTATCCAATGGATATTCTCTTCCAGCCAAGATTTTTTCCTCCTATAAATAATGTGTAAAAACGATACGCGATTAGAATCTGTAGTGTGCGAAAGCCTTGTTTGCTTCTGCCATCTTGTGCATATCTTCTTTTCTCTTAACAGATGCGCCTGTGTTGTTAGCTGCATCCAAGATCTCGTTTGCGAGTCTTTCTTCCATGGTCTTCTCGCTTCTCTTACGAGAGAACATAGTCAACCAACGAAGTCCTAATGCCTGACGACGGTCTGGTCTAACTTCGATTGGTACCTGGTATGTAGCACCACCAATACGTCTTGCCTTTACCTCAAGTACAGGCATTACGTTATTCATAGCGTCTTCAAATACCTCAAGTGCAGGCTTTCCTGCTTTTTCTTCTACTCTAGCGAATGCTCCATAAACAATCTTCTGAGCAACACCTTTCTTACCATCTAACATGATGTTGTTGATAAGCTTGGTTACTACCTTGCTGTTGTAAATTGGATCCGCCAAAACGTCTCTTTTTTGAGTATGTCCTTTACGTGGCACGTTACTTCCCTCCTTAATCATGAATTTTCGATTAACTCAACGGTACTCACTTGTTATGTGTTCGTGCTAAATTTATTCTGATGAATGAAAATAAATTTCAACACTTACCATATTTTTGTGAAAATACAATTGTTCGCTGGATCTTACTTAGCGTCCTTTGGTCTCTTAGCACCATACTTAGAACGACCCTGCTTTCTGTTAGCTACACCTGCTGTATCAAGTGTACCTCTGATTACGTGATAACGTGTACCTGGTAAATCCTTAACACG
>CAVJBW010000154.1:0-3880 GCA_963647625.1 Lachnospiraceae bacterium | reverse complement strand
TACCAAGGAACGGGTAAATGAACAGTTTGTAGAGGCAAGAGAAGCATTTGGAACAATTGCTCATTTGCAAGAAGCGCTGAAGGAAAAGGATAATATTGAGATGTCTTATACCGTCAACTATGGCAAATGGAGAAAATGTCTTTTCCTTCGCCAAGAGATGGAAGAAGGCCAGGTTACCAAGGCTTTGATGTGCTTTGAAAGATTAAAAGACGATAGTGAAGAGGCCTATTGGTCTGCAAGTTCTACAGAGAAGAACTCTCACTATCTGCAATATATGGAAGCTTTGTGTAGCAACTATTCCATGGTATTTTCTTGGAACTTACAAGATGATACTTATGAGATCCTTCGTGAAAATAAGAAGCTGGTAAATATTAGCTCGGACAGGCCTAATACCGGATTTTCCAAGGCTTTGTTAGAAATGATTCGCCGTGAAGTCTTCGAAGAAGACCAAAAGCAGCTGGTTCAGTTTACCAATATTGATACAGTAAGAACCTATCTGAATCAAGAAAGAATCATAGTAAGAGACTTTCGTCTAGGCCAGGAACTAGAATCTATCACTTATTGCACAACAAAGTTTGTCCGCCTTGGGGTAGAAGATTCCATAAGGCAAGTGGTAGTGGGAATTAAATATATGGATGGTGGTTTTCGAAATGAGATCGAAAGAAGAAACTTATTAGAAAATGCCTTGCAAGAAGCCAAACAGGCCAATGAAGCAAAGAGTCTATTCTTGTCGAATATGTCTCATGATATACGAACACCAATGAATGCAATTGCAGGCTATGTGGCTTTGGCTCTAGCCGATTTTGATGATCAAAAAGCGGTGCGCAATTATCTGGAAAATATCATGATTTCCTCTAGACAGCTTCTAGATCTGGTCAATGAAGTCCTTGACTTGGTTCGCATTGAAAGTGGATGGACCTCAATGGATGAATCGCTGGAAGATTTGAATCAGATGCTTGGAGAAATTCAAGGGGTTATTTTGCCAAAAGCAGAGGAGAAAAAGCAGACCCTGCTTGTAAAAAAGGATATCAAAGAAAGTCAGGTACGCTGTGATAAACTAAGAGTGGTTCAAATCATACAGAATCTCTTGGTGAATGCCATTAATTATTCTCCGGAAGGAAGCGAAATTATCCTAGATATTTCCCAAAGACCATATGCACCAAAAGGTTATGTGGGATACAAGTTTATGGTAATCGACCAAGGCATAGGAATGGCAGAGACTTTCCAGCCACATGTCTTTGAACCATTTGAAAGAGAAAACAATACCACAGAAAGTGGTGTGGCTGGCTTAGGCCTTGGACTTTCCATTGTAAAACAACTAATTGAACTGATGGGAGGAACCATTTCCTTTAAGAGTGTCAAAGGAAGTGGAACGACCTTTATCGTATTCTTGGAATTTAAACAGGCACAAGAGGCAAATGAAGATCAACAAGAAGACAGCTCACATCAGATTCAAGAAAATGTAGAGCATTTGCAAGCTCCGATTTTTGAAGGGTGTCGCTTCTTGGTTGTAGAAGATAATCAAATCAACCGAGAGATTTTATCCAAGATCTTGACCCATATGGGAGCACAAGTGGAAGGTGCCATTGATGGAAAACAAGCGGTAGACAAGATTGCTGCTACAAAAGCCGGTTATTATGACTGCGTGCTGATGGATGTACAGATGCCAGTGATAGATGGCTATGAAGCAACTCGTCAAATCCGTCAGCTGGATAATGTAGACCTTGCAAGGGTACCGATTATTGGAGTGAGCGCCAATGTATTCAAGGAGGATCGGCAAAAAGGAAAAGACGCTGGAATGAATGATTATATTGCAAAGCCAATTGATATTAGCGAATTAAAGGAGATTATAAAAAGAAATCTAGAAGATTGATAAAATGTCCTTGACCAAGCTAGAAGCATTGTGATATATTTACCTGACAACGAAACCAAGAGTGGGGGAGTAGTAGCGTAAGAATTTACGTGGCAAGCCAACATACTGGTAGAGATACCTGGTTTGTCTTAAATCACGAGACTCACGTATTAATTTCATGGATTCCATGAGTGTTGATACGTGAAGTCTCTTTTTTTATGTAATAGAAAGGAGAAAGGAAGATGGCTTATACTAAAACAGTAGAAGAAGTCTTGCAAGAGATGCAAGTGGATCAGCAGATGGGACTAGATGACTCACAAGTGGACCAGTCAAGACAGTTATATGGGCGCAATTCTTTTTATCGTCAAAGCAAAGAATCCATATTTAAACGAATCTGGGAGGCTTCTACAGAGCCTATGCTAGTGATGCTGATTGTTGCGGCAGTCATTACTTTGGTGGTAAATATCACCAGATATTTTCAGGGAGGAGAATATAACTTTCTAGAATGTATCGGAATCTTTGTGGCAATTGCATTGTCTGTAGTAATTACGATTATTACGGAAGGAAAAAGTGCCAAGGCCTTTGAAGCTCTTAATCGAATCAATGAAGATACTTTGGTTAAGGTTGTGCGATGTGGAAAGCCTCAGATGGTAGCCCAAAGAGATATTGTAGTAGGAGATATTCTGTTAATTGAGACTGGAGACAAGATTGTTGCAGATGCCCGCTTGATTTTGGCCAATGATTTGAGCGTTGATGAATCCGCCCTGACAGGAGAGAGTCTTCCGGTAAACAAGGATGCAAGAGCGGTCTGTCCAAAGGAAACGCCGGTTGCGGAAAGAAAGAATATGGTTTACTCTGGATGTTTTGTCTCGGGAGGTAGCGCAAGGGCAGTAGTAACTGGAGTTGGAAATAATACGGAGTTCGGGCAGATTGCCAAGGAGCTTTCTTCCATTGAGAAAACCACAACTCCTTTGCAGGAAAAGCTAGACCGTTTGGGCAAGTTTATTACCATCCTTGGATGCTCTGCGGCAGCCATTGCATTTGTAATTCAAGTCATTCAATTTGCACAAAATAATACCCTGGAAATCAATACCGTATCTGATGCATTTATCACCAGTATTGTCCTGATTGTAGCAGCAGTACCAGAAGGCCTGCCAACGATTGTTGCGGTATCCTTGGCTTTGAATATTATCAAGATGTCTAGTGAAAATGCCTTGGTGAAGAAAATGATCGCATGTGAGACCATAGGCTGCGTCAATATTATTTGCTCAGATAAGACAGGAACTTTGACGGAAAATAAAATGACGGTGCAAAAGGTTTATCGATCAGGCAGACTTATGGAGCCCCAAGAAGCCAGAGATGAAATCTTGATTCATAACTATTGCATCAATTCGAATGCCAATGTCACTAGCGAGGAGGGAAAGGACAATTTTATAGGAAATCCTACAGAATGTTCTTTGCTTGTAGCAGCAAGAAAGGCTGGATATGATTATAGGCAAGTTCGAAAGGATGCCAATGTCGTTCACGTCTATCCTTTTTCTTCGCAAAATAAAGACATGAGCAGCGTCGTTCAAGAAGATAGCTTGATGCTTTATACCAAGGGCAATCCAGAAAAGATTCTATCTCTTTGTTCAGATCTAGATCAAGAGGCCAAAGAGGAGATTATCAGACTTATGGAGGACTTCCAAAGCAAGGCGGGAAGAATCTTGGCTTTTGCCCACAAGGAGCTTGACGCATGGAATCATGAAGAACAAGAGGAAATAGAAACTGGTCTTACCTTTGATGGTTTTGTGGTAATTTCAGATCCTTTAAGCGAAGATGTCTATGATTCTATCAAACGCTGTCATAAGGCAGGAATTGATGTCATGATGCTGACAGGGGACAATATCTTAACTGCTAGAGCTATTGCGAATGAACTTCACATGCTTGACGATGGCAATCTTGCAGTGACGGCTGCTGAGATCGAAGAGATGTCAGATGACCAGCTAAAAGAAGCACTAAAGAAGATTAAAGTAATTGCCAGAAGCA